>MVQW01000191.1 GCA_002067265.1 Methanomethylovorans sp. PtaU1.Bin073
AATCTCAACTGTGGGCAGATGCAACCACAGAGAACACAGAGTTCACGGAGATGGATAACTATTCAAATTCTCTGTGTTCTCTGTGAACTCAGTGGTTCAAACTTAATGTGCATGTTTTCTACAGAGCCAATTCTTGCACTCTTTTTTATTTCTTTTTTTTAGGCAATAACTATAGTGATGACTGAAATAGTGTAAACTGTAACCCAAGTTTGACAGTTTCATTTTTTGGCCGTATAGAATTTGACAGTTATTAAGTACAATTGAGTTTTTATTAACTTATACTATGAATATATTATTAACTCAGATATATTCATATCTTTCTTGTTATTTTGGATAATTACGATGGAGAAAGGGGGAAATACCGCGAAAAGTCGCCTTAATTTTTATAAACTGTCAAATTTAGGCTGTAAGTTAGTAAATATGGTTTAATTCATGAAAAAGAAAACTTTAAGGGGGCGTAAAAAATAAAATAGGAACAGTTGTGTAAGATCAACTGTCCAGGATCTCTTCTGCAATGTTCCTATAGGCATCCATCACATAGTCGATGCCTGAAACTTTTGCAGCTTCCTCAGTTAAAGCCATGAGGTCTTTGCGTGATAATGTTGGTAGGCTAAACCTTCTTGAGCCAGCCATTAGTTGCTGCAGTCCTACCTTTGTTTTCTGAGCATATGAATATATACCAACGGCTCCCAAGGGTATATCTTTCATATCGTTGCCATATCTTTCCTGCAACTCCTCAAAGTGCACGAATATTTCCTCTGGTCTGTGTCCGAACTCAGAGACGGTCTTAGGCAGATTGTCTTCTTTCAGCCAGTTACCTATGTTCTTACCTACCATTCCAGGTATCATAAGTGCGCGGCCCATGCATACTGCCTTGAAGTGTGGCGCACCCATTGCAATTGCTTTATAAACTCCATCCTCACTGGAGAATCCTCCTGCCATAGCCAGGTCTGGTATTCTCTTTCCACGCTTTGACAGTTTTTCAGCAAATTCATAGACCAGGGATTGCAGATAGAATGTTGGTATTCCCCATTCTTCCATCATTGGCCAGGGGCTCATGCCAGTACCTCCTGGGGCACCATCGTAGGTCAGCAAGTCAATCTTTGCATCAGAACTGTATTTAATTGCCATTGCTGTCTCGGCCATGGAGTATGCACCCGTTTTAAGGGTGATACGTTTAAATCCAAGATCTCTCAGTCTGTCACACTCTGCATGGAATCCTTCTTCGGTAACGAATCCAAGCCTGGAATGCCTCTCAAATTCCCTGATAGCTCCGAGCTTGAATGCTTCCTGTACAGCTGCTAGTTCTGGGTCTGGAGTAACAATGTAACCTCTCTTCTTAAGTTCGATTGCACGATCGAGATCTTTTACTTTGATCTCTCCTCCGATACATTTTGCTCCCTGTCCCCATTTCAGTTCGATGGTATCCATTTCATGCTTGCTGGAGATGTATTCTGCAACACCGAGGTTAGTGTCTTCAACGTTCATCTGGACAAGCATTTCACCATAGCCATCATAGAACTTCTTGTAAAGAGCTATCCTGCGGTCCATTTCGGGTGACTCTTTTACAAGCCCATCGCTTCCACGCTTGAGCTGTGGGTCAATACCACATACATTTTCACCACAAACAATAGTGATGCCTGATATTGCAGCACCAATGGCAAAATGCTCCCAGTTCTTTCTGGCTATATCTGTGGAACCCAGGGCTCCGGTGAAGATGGGCAACTTCATCTTTACTTTCTTATCCCATCCATACTCTGTTTCAGTGCTGACATTTGGGAACCTTGCCGTCTCCGGCCCAGGTATCATTCCTTCTGCCATTCCGATTGCGCCTACAGCATATCCCTGGATGTTTAGGTGGGAGTAATCTATTGGGTAGTTCTTGTCTGCACCGGCAGTAATCTCTCCGAAAGGTCCTGGGTAGATTACCTCACGTCCTCTGAATGTGGATTTAAATATCTCACAGTTCCCACGGCACCCATCTACACAACGGGTACATATACCAGACATCGGTACAACGCTCTTTGACCTGTTGAAGGTTCCAGTAGCTTCATTTGCATTTGGCTGTCTTAGGTTTGCCATATTTTTCACTTCCTCGCAACAACTATCTGCAACCGGGGGTCGACCCCTCGGGTCCTAACCATGCAATAGTAGTAGGATATCGGTTGGCTATTACTATTATTTATTTCTTTTGAAAATGTGTCTTTCTGTTATCGATTACTCAGAAGGCGGTAGGCGTATGCAGTGTTATATTACTTAAATCAAATCCTCATTTGAGTATTCTTAAAACTTCTTTATTATTTCATCCATTTGTTTCACTAATGTTCGCTCTCTCTAAGATATTTGCAACATATCAGATTTTCGTATCAATATCGTAAGAAAAAACATAGTTCTATCCAGAAAATATAATAATTGTATTCTTGAGTTAATTTTATATTCTAAGATGGGGATTTAATGCCATAATATGGACAAAACCGTATTTCCTTTATAGGAAGCTGCTTTGCCTATAATGGGATAAAAACATGAAACTCTATCATATTTATCTACCACGGACTATTAAAATTCAGTTCTATGCCTAAGGAGTCTATAAATGCCGGATAAGAATATTGGTACAATCCATAAACTGTTACGTGTTATTACAACTATTTTCCCTCTGCTTATTGTTGCTATGGTCGCTGTCGGCATTGCAATTGCCTACTTTATAAATCGACCTGATTTTGCCATCAGAGGTTTGTTAGTAGCAGTACCAGCAATTTTCTCTGCCATATTTTTGTCCAAAATGTACAGAAAAGATATGGGTCATGATGAATCTCTTCTCAAGGGCATTTCCTTAAGCCAGAGAACTTCGGTTTTAACGTTCGTTGTACTCTACATATTATCTATTATGTTCTTGTTCCTAGATACCACAAGGACAATATACTACTTTGCAACAGTCACATTGATCTATGTATTAATTTTGAATCAAATATTTTCCAGATCTTCGAGTCCGAGTATCATTCTAACTGAACTCTTTCTTTCAAGTCTAAATTTAATCTATAGTGTTACGCTGAAATATGCTCTGTACTTTGGTGGCACTGATATTATGTCCCATTTATTCCTCTCGCAGGTTACTTATCTATCTGGGCATGTGGCTCCTGCAGATCTAAGTCCTTTTTATGCAAGTTTTCCTTTGTTCCACATTTTAAACTCTGAATTTTCTCATTTGCTAGGGATGGAGCTGCAAACAGCTTACTTCATCGGTTCTGGTTTCATCTATTCTGTTTTGATTATCTTCATATACTATTTCTTGATCAAAACTACGAACAACTCTACTCTATCCCTTTTATCATGCCTTGTATATTCCGTCAGTAGTACAGTTATTTACTATAGTATGTACATGATCACAAGGACAATAGCCTATGCAGGTTTCATCATTATCTTGTATCTCCTGTACAAAAGGGATTCTAACAATCGTGGTTTTGCATATCAGGGACTAGCGATACTTGTATCTATTTTCGTTGTGCTTGTTCATCAGGTTTCAGCTGCTCAAATTGTAATTATTATGTTCTTACTTCTGGTATGTGAACGTATTTTGTCGAATGAAAAATATGTAAACGGTACTTATTTGGCATTCTTCACTTCATTGTTCATGGGATATTGGTTCTATTTTGCAAATGTTTTCGTTGAAGAATTGTTACAAGGCAGAACAAATATTCAGTTGTATGAAGAGTTCCAAATCAAAGAAACAGTTCAGGTTGGTTTAGAGTGGATATATGTAGTACAGCACCTTGATACATCTGTTTTCCTGTTCTTTGCACTCATTGGTATTGGATACATTCTATGGGATCGTATTAAGGCCAGTAGAAGGAATTATGTGGACTATCTCTCGGTATACGCTTTATTTTGTTTGTCTACTCTTGTATTGTATATCCCCACTCCCCTCCAGACATTATGGCAGACAATGACATTGTTCAGATTTGACAGGTTCATGCTATTAATTGCTCCATTCATGGCCTTTGCTATGGCTGCAGGTATTTATTTCCTATTCACTTATTTGTCCCACAATGGGAAAAAACCAGCTTGGATGGTAATGATTTCTGCATTAGTTGCTTTATTTGTACTTGCTTCGGTTGTTTATAGTGGCCCCGAGTCAAAGGCTTATTTGTCAGATCCTGTAAGAGAGTACTTCACTCCAGATGAGATTAAAGGATTCAACTATTTCATAGGCCATGTTGATTCCGGATCTGAATTGCACTCGGATTATAACGTAAACAGATTCTTTATTCAAGAGAATTTCAGTACTTCGAAGGAATTAGGGCTTCCTTTTTTCAATAGTCACATTATCGCTAATACTGGAGAAATTCCAACTTATTATGGGTACGTAATGGTAAGGCAAAAACAATTCTCAAATGGTGGAATCTATTTCGGAGGCAGTTCCTCAAACTTCCTCTTTAATCCCGAAGAAGGTAATGATGTAGCTTTGTATAACTCACTACTGAAGTACAATAAGATCTATTCAAATTCTGGAGTTGACTTGTACTATTAAGGTGTTGGAGCTTTTAACTCCCTCCTCTATTTAACTCCGGTTGGAAGACATATCTGGATTGCACGAAGTATTGTGTCGAGTCAAATACTATGACTTTCTGTATGATGGTAGTTGTTTCCTATGGCATCCAAGAAAGGATTTATAATGTTGGCAAATGTGCCCTCTTATAGTGTGGTACAGTCGTCAAGGGCCTTACACATATTCACTGAACTGAAAAAAGAGTATCATGATCTTTATTTGATCATGCAGTCCAGTGACAAGAAAGAAGTTGAATTAGATAATCTGGTCCAATTGAAACCTCTAGTGGACATTGAGGGTAAATTCGTTTTATTGAAGGGGATGCTGTATAGGTTACAACTAACTCTTTTTGCATTCAAGTTCGCAATAACCCATCGTATGGATTTCGCTATTTTGCGGGGATATGACTCAATCATGTTATTGGTTCTGTTGAAGATGATCGGGGTCAAAGTGTATTCTGATTTCCACGGAAAATATGATCTGGAGCTGACTCAAAGAGGAAAGAATCTGAGAAGTTTCTTTGTAAAGTTTATAGACTCGCTCACTTTGAAACTCAGCAATAGGATGATTGTTGTCAGTGAAGGCATTGAGTCGCAAATACAAGAGTACAAAAATAAGTGTATCTTAATTCCAAATGGAGTTGACATACAAAAGATAGAT
>MVQW01000192.1 GCA_002067265.1 Methanomethylovorans sp. PtaU1.Bin073
GTTCTATTCTCACGCATGTGAGGTCTCCGGCAGCAGAGGTCACTCTTACGATATGGTGATTTCCTATCACAAATTTTATATGCTATGCTGGTCCATTTACCTCGCCTCGCCAAGGACAATTATAGGCTATATCTCCATAATGTTCAAATAGCCTTTATTGAAATCGATAAAATTTACATAATTTAGATTAACTACCTTATTTACAATTATTTGGAGGAATTTAATGGCAAAAATGCATACCCGGAGAAAAGGTCAATCCGGTTCTAAAAGGCCAATGCGCTCTGAAGCTCCTGCATGGTGTACCATGACCACTGATGAGATCACAAAAGTAGTGTTGGAAATGTGGAAGCAGGGAATGAGCACAAGCCTCATTGGTATGGTCCTCAGGGACAAATATGGAATGCCAGATGTGAAGCTAGCAACTGGAAAGAAGATCACAACCATACTCAAGGAAAATGATCAGAAACCACCAGTTCCAGAAGACCTGTATAACCTTGTTGTAAAGGCAATAGGTCTGAGAAAGCACGTAGTTTCAAACCACTCTGACAATCACAACATCCGTTCATTGCATAACATCGAATCCAAGATCAGAAGACTTGTGAAGTACTATCAGGCCAACAAGGTACTTCCAGCTGACTGGAAATACAAGCCGGAAACGGCAGAGATGCTTATTACAAGATAAATTGTCGTTTTTCCGATGGGTTTCAGCCCGTCGGTAACCTCTTCTTTTTTTTTGCCCAAGGCAATTCTATTCTCCTTTCTTGCATTTTATCAGTATTCAAAGCACAAACTCAAAACAAATTTTGCATAACCAAAAAAATATAACTAATAATATAAAGACAAGGTAAAATTTAAATTGTTATAGTGCCCACTATAAGGCATGAAAGCGGTCATTCTTGCAGCTGGAGAAGGTCTCAGATGCCGTCCCCTTACGCTTACCCGTTCCAAGGTAATGCTGCCTGTTGCTGACAGGCCTATTCTTGAACACGTTATCCGTTCCCTTGAACAAAATAATATCAAGGACATCCTATTGATAGTTGGTTATGAGAAAGAACGCATAATGAACTATTTCAAAGACGGTGTGGATTTTGGGGTAAACATAAAGTATGTTGAGCAAAAGACTCAACTTGGTACAGCACATGCTATAGAACAGGCGAGAACTGAGCTCGCTGGTGAATATGAATTCCTTGCTCTAAACGGCGACAACTACATCGAACCGAAAGTTATCAGTGATCTTATTAAATCAAAACGCGGAGATGTAACTATCCTTGCCGTTAAGACCGAGCATGTGAGTGGATATGGGGTTATCAAGGCTGAAGGCCCCAAGGTTTTAGAGATCATTGAAAATCCAGTGTCTGACGTTAGCCATCTGGTTAATACTGGTATCTACTACTTCAGTTCCAGGATATTTGATTATATCGGGGACACTCCTCTTTCTCCAAAAGGTGAATATGCGATAACCGATACACTCCAGAAGATGATCGAGAATGGAATCGAAATATCAATGGCTACTACGAGATCATGGTGGCTGGATGCAGTATATGCATGGGATCTTCTGAAGCTAAATTCCGTTACTCTTGGAAAGATAGATCGGAAAGTCGAATCTATGGTAGTGGAAGACGGAGCGCATATTAAAGGAAATGTATCGATAGGTAAGAATACTATCATCAGATCAGGATGTTATATAGTAGGGCCTGTCATGATCGGAGACAATTGTGACATCGGTCCGAATGCAGTTATATTACCATCTACATCCATAGGCAATAATGTATATGTCGGATCTTTTACCAACATCCGCAACAGTATTATTATGAATGATGTACGCATTGGTTCTCATGGATATGTTTCTGATTCTATAATAGGAAGCAATTGTCATGTAGATCCATATTTCATTACAGAAACAGGAACTAATTTAAATATCATAATGAACGATGAATTGCACCAGGCAGAAAAACTTGGTACAGTCATTGGTGATGACACAGATGTTGGTCACAGAGTTCTTATCAAAGCGGGTATCATGGTATCCATCAATTGTCGGATCGGATCAGGTGCTATAGTGGATAAAGCATTGCATAGGGGCACTCTGGTGCTTTGAGGTGATCCAAATGTGTGGCATAGTTGGATACGTAGGTACTGAGAACGCAGTTGAAGTTATCATAAGCTCCCTCAAAAAACTGGAATATAGAGGCTATGATTCTGCAGGCATTACTATTCTCAATCAAAATCTTGAAACCTACAAGACTGTAGGCAAGATCTCAGAACTCGAAAAAATAATTCCACCAGGTTTCACTGGGCATATTGGGATTGGCCATACTCGCTGGGCAACTCATGGAAAACCTGAAACAAGAAATGCTCATCCTCATCTTTCATCAAATATCGCAGTGGTGCATAATGGTATCATTGAGAACTATATGTGTCTTAAGGAAAAATTGATTAAGGAAGGTTATGAGTTCTCATCAGATACGGATACTGAGGTAATTGCCCATTTGCTGCATTCAATAATGAAATGTGGAAAATTTAGTACCTTATTGGACGCAGTGCGCCATATTATGACAATAATAGAGGGTTCATATGCTATTGCTGTATTGTCTACCAACGAGCCGGACCACATCATACTTGCCCGTAAGGACAGTCCTCTAGTTATTGGTCTTGGCGATAAAGGTAATTATGCAGCATCGGATGTAACTGCCTTTCTCCGGTACACCAGAAAGGCTGTATATGTCAATGATAAAGAGCTTGTGTTGATTAGTCCTAAGGGTGTGGAATTCTACAATAATGATGGACAAAGGATAGAAAAGCAAGTTGATACCATCGAGTGGAATGAAGAAGCTGCTGAGAAAGCTGGTTATGAACATTTCATGCTCAAGGAGATACATGAACAGCCGAAGTCGATCCAGGACACATATGCAGGCAAGATCTCCGAATTGGAAGGCAGGGTAATACTTGATGAACTGAAGATGGATGAAGACCAGCTAAGGAATCTGCAGAGAGTGACCATTATTGCATGTGGTACGTCTTGGAATGCTGGTTGTGTGGGTAAATATCTATTCGAAAGCCTTGCAGGAATACACACGGATGTAGAAACAGCTTCAGAATTCAGGTATGGAGATCCTATACTTTGCGGCCAGGTATTCACTCTTGCCATAACTCAATCCGGCGAAACTGCTGATACTCTTGCAGCTATCCGAAGTTCCAGATCCTATGGATGCAAGGCAGCTGCTATAAC
>MVQW01000193.1 GCA_002067265.1 Methanomethylovorans sp. PtaU1.Bin073
TCTGCTATTCTTTTTGCCTCTGATAATGCAATGCTTTTGATACTCTTCAGGTCATAAGCATCATCAGTAGCATGTAATACCCTGTCAACTCCCCACGCAAGGTTGACAGCGGTAGGCCTTGTGCTTTTTATGGTCTTTGCAGCTACTTGCATATCCTTTATCAATGAGTCCATATCCTTTGCACTGCTGAGCCTTGCTGCAAGAGCCATACCATATCCACCTGCTGCACCAAGAGCCGGAGCTCCACGTACCCTCAAAGACATGATAGCTTCACACAAAGAAGCGAGGGTTTTGCATTCTATAACTTTGTATTCTTCAGGCAGCAGCATCTGATCGATCATTACTATTGAATTTGATTCATCGTTCCAGTCTATGGTTCTCATGTATATCTGCTCTTTTAAAGTACAAAGGAAGATAAAAATGTGAAGGTTGGTGAGCAAGTAGACTAAGAAAGAAGAATGACAACCAAACACGCATGATCCTCATTTGCCTTTCTATTTATATACTCTCTTCTCCTAATATAATCCAATGCAAAAACCCCTCATTATACATGATCCTGTTCACAAGACCATCATCCTTGATGAGTTTGAGCAGATGCTTCTGAACACAAGGCATGTGCAAAGGCTCAGAAACATTCAGCAACTTGGATTAGTTGACTATGTATATCCCGGTGCCAATCACACACGTTTTGAACATAGCATCGGCACCATGCATATGGCATCTGTCATTGGAGAAGCACTTTCCCTTGAAGAAGAGGACATACGTAAGATCAGGATTGCAGGTCTTCTGCACGATGTGGGCCACTCTGCATATTCACATGCAGTTGAGAATGTTCTCAAGCGCAATCCTCAGCTGCAGCCAGTGATAGAAGATAGATGCTTTATTAGACACGAGGCCTTCTCAAAGAACATTATAAAGATGCTGCCACAGGACAATTTCATCGCAAGATATGTAGAATCTGAATTTAGCACAGATCCTTTCTATTTCTTTGATGAGATCTCAAAGATAGCCACAGGTGATGCACAATCCATTTCAAAGCCTTACCTTGCCCAGATTATTGCAGGCGATGTTGATGCAGATAGAATAGATTTCCTCCTCCGCGACTCCTATCATACTGGTGTCTCTTTTGGCCTGATAGACGTTGACCAGATAATCGACAGCCTCACCATTAAAGAAGGAAACGTAGTGCTTGGGAGTCCGGATGGCTCAGATTATGGAAATGAGATGGCCCTCACAGCTGCCGAATCTCTACTTATATCCCGCGCTCATCATTATACCGCCATAATACACAACCCAAAGACCCAGGCGGCCAGAGTGATGCTGCTCTATGCACTTGAGGATGCACTAGAGCGTTTTAAAAATGCTGCCGGAACGAATGCTGCAATAGCCGAGATAGCTCGCTTTTTTACCGAATACAATGATAATGACCTGCTTGGTTTCATCAGACTACATGCATCTGAAAGAGCTCTCAAACTCGTGGATGACCTCCGCGATGGTAGATTATATTTACCCGTTACCAGGTTCAGCCAGAAGATGCTTAGGCCTTCAACAAGGATGGCACTTGCAACAATTGCACGCCACGGTGCAGCTAAAATGAAATTTGAATCACGTCTTGCACGGGAGCTGGGAGATGTATTGGTAGATCTGGATGTAGCATCCGGCGTTCCCAAAAGCATAAGGGTGCTGATCGGTAAAGAGGAAAGTTTCTTTTACGATGAATCAGCTTTGGCTAACGGGCTTGTGAGGTCCATCTCTCGACAGCTTTCACTTACAACATTTGCACATCCCGATGCCGTTGCAGGCATGGATGAATCAGTTGTTGCAAACCAGATGCATAAAGTTGTGGATGAACTATCCCCGCGACTTCTGGGTTTTATTCGTGCGGAACAGTATCTTTCCATAGAAGGTATAATTCTGATATTCTATGCAATATACAATATCTTTAAGAAGGAGGAAACTGGTTTCATTTCAGTGCCTCGTCTTAGGCACATAACCTGGATGTACCGTACCATACTTCAGCTTAGTACCCATGCTTCCCTGAAAAACCTTTTCGAATACAAATTCCATGAAAGATATGGTTTCCCATATAGTGACAAAGTCTTTGAAGATATACAGGTGCTTGTTGCTATGGGCATAGTGGATGAAGACCTGAGATACTATGAAAAGAATGGCCGATACAGACAAACATATGAGTACGTGCTCACACATGACGGTGCAGAGTATGCCAGAAAGCTTGCAGGTTCTTATGCTTCGGAATTCCGACAGATAGAGAACTATATTCTGATAAATAAGCACTCTGTTGCCAAGGACATGGTAACCATGCCTCTAGCAAGGTATGCACCTTCAAAACAGATCTAGGAGTTATTTATGGAAAATGGAGAAATGGTGCTGTTGAGGACATTCCTCAAAGAGAAGCCAAGAGAATTCATAGTATGTGTTTCAGAGGATGCGTTCCACAGCGATTTTGGTGTTATAGAGCTGGCAGAACTTTCCCGACTATCACCTGGAGATACGATATGTTCACACAGGGGACAGGAGTTCATTATACAGAAACCACGTATGCCTGATATGTTCAGGCATGCACAGCGTTCCGGTGCTCCCATGATGCCTAAGGATATAGGCATGGTCATCGCATACACCGGACTTTGTAAAAATGACGTTGTATTGGATGCAGGAACTGGTTCAGGTATTCTATCAATGTATCTTGGCTCCATAGCAAAGAAGGTCATTACATATGAGATAAAAGAGAACTTCGCAGATCTTGCCCGCAATAATATTTCAAAAGCTGGTCTGGATAATATCGAAGTGCGCTGTGGCAATATAGTTGAAGAGATCGATAAGATCGAAGAAAAGTTCGATGTCGTTACCCTTGACACTATTAACTCCACGGAAGTTATCCCCAAAGTGAGAAGAGTGCTCGTCCCTGGCGGTTTTGTAGTGACATACTCACCATTCATAGAACAGACCATAGCTATACGCAAAGCAATGGATGCATCCGGACCTTGGGATGTAATGACCGTGGAATGCATCGAAAGGCCGTTATCGGTGTCGGACAGAGGCACAAGGCCAGGAACCGGCGGAGTAGGCCATACAGGTTATCTAACTATAGCCAGAATATAATGGAGCATTTTGAAGTCATTCAACGCCTTCGGAAGTTATGGTAAACTCACAGCTAATCCCTTCCGGAAGAGAACGGTGCTTCCTGACAACTGCCCGCCGTTTTCCATCACCAAGACGCTCTAACTGGATAATGGTCTTGGATATATGCTCGACTATATTGCCGCCAACCGGCCGCAGCGTCCCTGAAGGAATATCTGTGTATACCTGATTGGTTATGACGACAACCATGCCATATTTTCTTGCAAGGCTGTGGAGGAAACCTATCTGGCTTCCAAGCTCCCGCCTTGCCCGCATGGCAGAATCGTCCTGCTCCAGTTCAAATCTATAAAAAGCAGTGGCAGAATCAACAATAATAAGACCAATATTCTCCTTGATGACCTTTTCAAGCTCTCTTACTGCTGCATGCTGTTCTTCAAAGGTATGAGGTTCATAGATTATTATCTGCTGAGCTATTTCCTTTGCCTGCTCCCCTGCTATCTGTTTGAACCTGCTGGGAGAAATGCCTTCAGTATCAATGATAATTACCTTTTTGCCCTGAGCAACACATTTTATGGCAAGCTGAAGACACAAATTTGTTTTGCCGCTACCTGCTTCTCCAAAAAGCTGGGTCACAACTCCGGCTTCAAATCCACCTCCAAGGAGCTCATCCAGTGATTTGCAGCCAGACATTAAATGCGAATCTATGTAAACACCTCTTGAGATTACTTGCTATACGGGTATTATTTATATCATCTTTTTGTACAAGACGTTTGGTACCATACTTGGTAACAAACACCGGTCACGTGGTGATCAAATCTGTTACCAATTGCAAATTTTATGTATGTAAATATGCTGTGAAAAACCATTATTAAGCCAGAAGCCATTTGTATAATTTACCTTCAAACGAGAGATTTAAGTTATAAGGAAAGGTTTTCTGCTTGTGTTTTTAGGATGGGCACAGGTTACCCTTACTCATAACTTAATAATATATAAGTAAAAGAATAAAGACGAATGGACACGAGAAAAATGCCTGAAGTTATTATATATACAACAAAAACCTGCCCAAAATGCGAACTGCTTAAAAAGGCTCTGAAGGAGAGTGGCGTGGATTTCAAGACCACTGATATGTCCACCCCGGAAGCTCTCACAGAACTGAGGGTCAATGGAATATTCACCCTTACAGCACCTGTATTGCAAGTAGATGAGGAATTTCTTACCCATGATGAGTTATTCAATGGCATGGAAATAAAAAGAGAAGCACTTGACAATTTACTCTAATTGGAGGAGATTGGATAATGGATACATGTATTATTGATTCACAGGATAAAAAACAAAAGGCAACTGAAGGAAGTGACCAAAGGCTTAAGTCCATGAGTACTGTTCAGGAGGATATGACGTTACCTCAAAAACAGGCTGTACAAAGGACCCTTGATGGCCATTCCATATCCGTTATGCCAAAAGTGCGTACTACTGATGGGCATATGGTGGAATGGGATCGTAATATAGTGGTCAACCAGTTGGTAAAGGAAACCGGACTTGCCGCCAGATTCCACAACAAACCGGGCGTAACCAGAGAAGAAGCCCAGGAAATCGCAAAGGATACTGAGAGGCGTATCAGGCAGCTGGATCTCAAGTTCCTTTCAGGCCCTCTTATCAGAGAAATGGTCAATATGATCCTGCTGGAGCGTGGACATATAGAATGGAGGAACGTTTCCACCAGAGTAGGTACTCCTGTCTATGATGCCTGCGCAATAGACCTTGGTTCCGGTTTTGAGGCAAAGGATAATGCAAATCTACAGGAGAACGCAGAAACATCACACAAGAAGAAAGCAGACAAGATCTCCAAGGAGCAGTACTTGCTTTTGCTGCCACCCAGGCTTGCAGACCTGCACCTTAACGGCGACCTGCATATTCATGATCTTGAATACATGGGAACACGTGCCTTCTGCCAGGATTGGGATCTGAGGTATTTCTTCTACTACGGCCTCATGCCAGATGGATCTGGTGCCAAAGCCAGTGTTGCAGGCCCGGCCATGAAAGCAGAAGTTGCTATCCTGCATGCAGTAAAAGCATTGGGTAGCGCTCAGACCAACTTCGCCGGAGGACAGGGATTCTATAACTTCCTGACATTCCTTGCACCTTACTTTGAAGGAAAGAGTTACAAGGACATCGAACAGCTTATGCAGATGTTCGTGTATGAGATGACACAGATGATGGTAGCCCGTGGAGGACAGGTAGTATTTTCCTCAGTACAGTTGTCTCCGGGTGTACCAAAGCTTTGGAAAGACATCCCTATAGTATACAAGGGAAAAGTGCATGATGGTACCAATGGCACAGTTAAGCGTACATACGGAGAATTCGAACGTGAAGTAAGGCTAGGATTTGCAGCTCTTATGAATGTCATGCTTCATGGAGACAACTGGGGCAAGCCATTTAACTTCCCCAAGCCGGAGATTTCCATTGAACCTGATTTCATGCATGAAGACGAGCTATTCAACCGTGCTCACCCAGAACTTCCTACCTACGATGGACTGTATACTCTGGCATTCGAACTGGCTGCAAAGTTTGGTACACCTTACTTTGATAACCAGCTTCCAGAGTACAGAGGAGCCGGAGAAGGAATTTCATGTTACCAATGCTGTGCATACCAGTTTTCAGCTAATGCAGAAGCAGATGACAGCTTTGAGGACAAGCTTCATTTCAAGGACGGAAAGCACTTCTCCATGGGTTCATGGCAGGTAGTGACACTCAACTGTCCAAGAGCAGCATATAGAGCAAATGGAGACGATAAGGCCCTGTTTTCCGATCTCAAGAGCCTCATGGACCAGGCTATCAAGGTATTTGCAACCAAAAGGCAATGGATGGAAAATATAATAGAGAACGACAGGATGCCCTTTGCAACCCAGCGTCCAAAGGATCCTATAACTGGCAAGAAGGGCTCAATAGCAGTGGACATTGATTCTCTGGTATACACCATTGGTGTCGTGGGTATAAACGAAATGGTACAGTACCACACAGGTAATCAGATCCATGAGTCAAAGACTGCCTTTAAGTTCGCTATAAGAGTAATGACAGAACTCGAAATGTATGCACGTGAGCTGGGACAGAGACATGGCATAGAGATAGCGCTTGCAAGAACACCTGCTGAAACCACAGGACAGAGATTTGCTGTATCCGATCTGCTACATGAAGAATATGCAGATAGTGTAAAGCAGGTTGTTCAGGGCGATCTTGAGAAAGCCCTAGCAAAGGTAAAGGATACACATGACCTCCCCATATATTACACCAATGGAACTCATGTGCCACCAGGTGCTGACATCTCCCTTGCAGACAGAATAAAGATAGAACATGTGTTCTTCCCCATAGTGGACGGAGGCAACATCTGCCATATCTGG
>MVQW01000194.1 GCA_002067265.1 Methanomethylovorans sp. PtaU1.Bin073
TAGCCTGCAAAACTAGTTCATGCCTTATATAGTGTTCTAACCAATTATAATTTGAGTAAACTAAATATAATTGCCAGCTAACTCCCCCAACTGTCCTGGGAATGGCCATAAAAATTGAAGTCTATTCTTACGTTCTATTTAATAGGATTAATTTCCATAGAGATGCACATGAAAGTCATCAGCGTGGTCGGCTACAAGAAGACAGGCAAGACAACATTGGTCACACAGCTTGTCAAAGCACTTTCAAAGAAAGGAAAAGTCGGTACTGTTAAGCAGATGTGCCATCATCGATTCAACCCACAGAACACTGATACAGGCAAACACTTCGATGCAGGAGCTGAAGCTGTGGCAGCGATAACTGATACTGAACTTGTGCTTGTAAGGCGCAATCCTTCCCTCACAGAGTCTCTGAATGCTCTTGCTGACAGTGGCATGGATTTTGCCATAGTAGAAGGTGCTAAGACCAGCAGTCTGCCAAAGATAGTACTTGGAGATCTTAATATAGAAGAGATCCAGAATGTAGTTCTCCGACTGCCTGCAAGAGGAGACTGGAATATTGATGCCCTTACTGAACTTGTGATGCAGCAGAATGACTGGGTTACCTTAGGCTTATTAATAGAACAGGTAAAACATGACTCAAGGATAAAACGGGCAGGAGGTATTGGTACATTCACCGGCATTGTCAGACAATTCTCCGAAGGAGTAGAAACAAAGGCATTGCATTTTGAGAAATATGAGAAGATTGCTGAAGAGGCAATGCAAAAGATATGCAAAGACCTGATGCAAAGAGAAGGCGTGCTGGATGTAAGAATGCACCATCGAATAGGCACGATAAGGCCAGGAGAAGATATAGTATACATAGTAGTCGCCGCTGCTCACAGGCAAGAATTATTTGAAGCTCTCACTGATGCCCTGGAAATGTTAAAATCAGAAGTACCCGTATGGAAGAAAGAACTGACACTGGAAGGCGATTTCTGGGTACATGATATGGAAAAGTGACATTAGATGAGATACCGCTGCCCGGTTACCTATTTTTCAAACCCATTTTTCTGTCAATTTCTTCAGCCATGACTTCCAGTTCGTCGAAAATGCGCTCTGAATCCTTTCTCATTTCCTGAACTGCGGCTTTAAGGCTTCCGCCACGTAGATAGAGTAACCTTTTTCTTCGGTAGATCATGCCTGAGTCTATAAGGTTGCGCAAATGATGATTCACACGCGCTAGCCTTACATCAAGGTTATCAGCTATAGACTCGGAAGTAACTCGGTCTTCCTCAGCCAGCATTCGCAGCATATCCATAACTATCCTTGTGGCCATGTTCTCAGTGTCCCTGCCGGATGAAAGCCCGAAGCTGTCACATAGCCACCTGATATCATCCTCAAGGTTCTTGTCCCTGGGTTTTTCGAGGCTTATCAGAACTATTTGCTGGTTCTGCTGGATCATGAATAAAGAGTATTAAACTAACTATATATAAAGATTGCCATGTTTTGTCGAAATCATATCGATGAAACATTAAAGATTGCTATAAAACACAATACATTTATATACCAGACAGAGAATATAGATGCATGTAAGCTGGCTAGAAAGCCGGTACATTTTCATTGGAGGATATCAGCAATGATCATCAAACCGATTGGAGAGAGAGTATTAATAAAAGTGGTCAAACAGGCAGAAAAGACCGATAGCGGCATATACTTGCCGGAGTCAGCCAAAGAAGAGAAGAAAGAAGGCGTTGTTGTCGCTGTAGGCACGTTTGAGGATGGACGTGAACTGCCTGTGAAAAAAGGAGACCATGTAATATATGGTGGTTACAAGAGCGACGAAATTGACCTCGATGGCGAATTACACGTTTTTGTCGACTTTAAGGATCTGCTTGCTGTGCTCGAAAAATAAGCAATAATAAAAGAAAATTATAAATAAAGACTATGAGAGGTGTAGAAATGACATCTAAACAGATCACATTCCATGAGAACGCACGCAAATCATTATTGAATGGTGTTGACAAGGTAGCCAATACGGTGAAGATCACATTAGGTCCAAAAGGGCGCAACGTTGTATTGGACAAAGCCACCAGCCCGCTGGTAACAAATGATGGTGTTACCATTGCAAAGGAGATTGAACTAAAAGACAAGTTTGAAAACATTGGTGCAAAACTCGTAAAAGAAGTAGCTTCCAAGACCCAGGATACAACAGGTGACGGTACCACCACTGCGACCCTGCTGGCCCAGTCCCTTATCACCGAAGGTATAAGGAACATTACAGCAGGTGCTAACCCCATTGAAGTCAAGAAAGGTATAGAAAAAGCAACTGAAGCAATTGTGAAACACATCAAAGAACAGAGCCAGGATGTAAAGGACAAAGCCAAGATCATCCAGGTTGCTACAATATCAGCCAACAATGACGAAGAGATAGGTGGCCTTATTGCAGGCGCCATGGAAAAAGTTGGATACAATGGTGTGATCACTGTAGAAGACTCCAAGACCATGGAAACCAGCCTTGAAGTCGTGGAGGGTATGCAGTTTGAGAGAGGATTTGTATCCCCTTATATGGCTACTGACCATGAAAAACTGACATGTGAATTCGATGAACCTTACATCCTCATCACTGACAGGACCATAAGCACCATGAACCAGATGATCCCTGTGCTGGAAAAGGTTGCAAAAGAAGGCAGGTCTTTGCTGATAGTAGCAAAGGATGTTGAAGGTGATGCACAGGCAGGAATTATACTGAACATAATGCGCGGTGCTTTGAAGGTATGTGCTGTCAAAGCTCCGGGCTTTGGCGATGACCAGAAGGACATGCTCGAGGACATAGCAGTGCTTACCGGAGGTACTGTAATTAGTGAAGATAAAGGCATGAAGCTTGAGGACTTCACTGACGTGATGCTGGGCAATGCAAGGAAGATCACAGTAGACAAGAACAAGACCACCATCGTGGAAGGTAAGGGCAACAAGAATGCCATCGAGCAGAGAATGAGACTCATTGAGTCACAGGTCAAGCTCACAGACTCCGAGTACAAGAAGAAAGAGCTCAAGAAGCGCCTGGCAAAACTTGGCGGCGGCGTGGCAGTAATAAAAGTCGGTGCAGCCACTGAGACCGAGCTCAAGGAGAAGAAGATGAGGATAGACGATGCCCTGAACGCTACCAAGGCCGCTGTAGAGGAAGGTGTAGTTGCAGGCGGCGGAGTAACATTGTTCCATGCAACATCCGTAGTAGATGGACTAAAACTTAGCGGTGACCAACAGATAGGTGCCATGATCGTTAAAAGATCACTGGAAGAGCCGATGCGCCAGATTGCTATAAATGCAGGCAGGGAAGGCGCAGAGATAGTTGCCCGCGTTCGTACTGAAGAAAATCCGAACTTTGGATACAATGCCAAAACTGACGTGTTTGAGGACCTCTTTGAAGCCGGTGTGATCGATCCTACAAAGGTTGTACGGAGTGGACTGCAGAATGCTGCCTCCATAGCGAGTATGGTCCTCACCACCGAAGTACTTGTCGCGGATTTCGACGATGAGAAAGATGAAAGGACTGCTGCGATCATAATCTGATCGCCTTCCTTTATCTTCCATATATGGGTAGAAAGATGAAAAATCAACTGTACTATATCTGAAACGCAGAGGTGAAAGACAATGAAATTTGGACTTACAAGATGGACTCCAACAGGAACAGCAAGATGGGACCCATTTGATGAGATGAGACAGATGCAGCAGCAGTTGAACAGCATGTTCAAGGACATGAGTATAGGAAACCGCTGGACAGAAGTTGATACTCTGGCGCCTTTGGTAGATATTAAAGACATGGGCGATAGACTCATAATAACAGCCGATATGCCAGGTGTTGACAAGCAGAACGTCAATATCGATGTCCAGGAAAGTATAATCAGCATCTCGGCAAAGTCGGGCACAGAGACCGAGAAAGACGAAGAAGGTTATATGCGCAGAGAGCGCACATATAAGATGTTCGCAAGGACACTAACCCTACCAGAAGCCGTCACCTCAGAGGGTGCCAAAGCGAAACTAGAGAGTGGAGTACTTACCATAGAACTTCCAAAGCTACAACTCGAAGAGAAAAAGAAGATACTCATCGAGTAAGGCATAGAGGAGCATTTTTTACTGCACCTGCTTTTGGTGCATGGGCATGACCTTCGGGCCATGACCCGATTATCCTTATGAAATGCTGGTTTTTGGCAGCCGTACAGCCAGTTTTCCACGCGTTGGGAAGAAGTGGGAAACTAAAACCCGATAATCAAACGGCGCTTATAAAATAGATTACGATCATTGATTATGTGGATTTGAACCATTTAGAGGGAAAAGTATGGATTTGAATCGTTTCACTCAGAAAGCCCAGGAAGCGATCCAGGGCTCAACTACAATCGCTGCCAGATACCATAATCAGCAGATAGATTGCGAACACCTGCTTCTGGCAATGCTGGAACAAAGTGGAGGTCTAGTACCCACACTGCTGCAAAAGCTCGATGTTGAACCAGGCAGAGTCATTCAAAAGGTAGAAGATAAACTTGCGAGCCTGCCACAGGTATCTGGCCCAGGAGGAGAGCAAGTCTACATGACCCAGACACTCAAGAGAGTGCTGGATTCTGCTAGCAAGACAGCTGGCAAAATGCAGGACGAGTTCGTTAGTGTGGAACACCTGCTTATAGCAATCACAGAGGAAAAGGATTCCGTAGCAGGAAAAATACTAACAGGCGAGGGGATCACAAAGGATCGGTTGCTTGCTGCCATCAAAGAGATAAGAGGAGGCAGACGCATTACTTCAGAAAATCCAGAAGACACAATGGAACCACTAAAGAAATACGGAATTGATTTTACTGAACTGGCATCCCAGGGTAAGCTTGACCCTGTGATCGGCAGGGAACAAGAGATCAGGCGTACTATAGAAATCCTTTCCCGCCGCAGAAAGAACAACCCTGTACTGATAGGAGAAGCTGGTGTTGGTAAGACAGCCATAGTAGAAGGTCTGGCACAGCGTGTTGCAAAGAAAGACGTGCCTGATGCCATGAAGGACAAGCGCATAATTGCACTTGACATGGGAGCGCTCATAGCAGGAGCTAAGTTCAGGGGCGAGTTCGAGGAGCGACTTAAGGCGGTGCTTAAGGAGGTTGCTGAGTCGGAAGGACAGATAATTCTGTTCATAGACGAACTGCACACCATAGTAGGTGCTGGAGCAACTGAAGGTGCCATGGATGCAGGAAATCTGCTCAAGCCAATGCTGGCACGTGGTGAACTGCATTGTATAGGTGCAACCACACTGAATGAGTACCGTAAGTACATTGAAAAGGATGCTGCACTTGAGCGCCGTTTCTTACCCGTTATAGTAGAACAGCCCACAGTAGAGGACACGATATCCATCTTGCGTGGACTTAAGGAAAAGTACGAAGTACATCATGGTGTGCGTCTGAAGGATTC
>MVQW01000195.1 GCA_002067265.1 Methanomethylovorans sp. PtaU1.Bin073
TTGTTCCGGTAGCGCTCTCTCTAAGGTTCGTTACAGACGCAGCTCCAGTTACTTTTGCAGCATCAAATGTTGTTTCAGCTGCTTGTAGGGCAGTTAATGCCTGGCTTATTTGTGTTTGTGTTGCAGTTGTACTGTCAGCAACAACCTGTGCTGTTGCAATTGCTGCCTTAAAAGTGTCTATTGCTGTTTGCGGATACTGTCCAATTCCTGTTCCTGCTACTGCAGCTGCCACTTTTGTATTTGCAGCTGTAATGGCTGCTGTCAATGCAGTTTTATCAACGGATGCGATTCTTGCAGCATCAAATGTTGTTTGAGCTGCTTGCAGGGTAGTAACGGCCTGATTAATCTGTGTTTGCGTTGCCGTTGTACTATCGGCAACTGCCTGTGCTGTATTTATTGCTGTCTGAAATGTATTTATTGCAGACTGTGGATATTGTCCGACTTCTACTCCTGCAACAGCAGTTGAGATTTTTGTTTCAGCAATAGCAATTGCATTTGTCAGAGCAGTTTTATCCAATGCAACGACATTTATTGTTATAGTTTCTGAATCCTGTAATCCGTTAGCTGTTGCAAGAAATGTAACACTATAAGGACTTTCAGCTGAATCGCCAACGACTGGGGTCCAGCTGAATGTGTGGGTATCTTCATCAAAATTAGCTCCCGCAGGCACTGTTTCTTCTGCTACTGTGTATCTAATAGTAGCATTAGCATCAGTATCTGTTGCATGTACAGTAAAACTTAATGCATCATTCTCAGTGACAGTTTTGTCACCAATTGTATCAAATGTTGGGACAGCTGAGCTTATCCCTGCTGTTATCAAAAGAGAAAATAATATAAAAGCGATACAGACCAATTTACTTAACTTAATTTGCATTTTACCATCCACTCCATGATTTATGGAGTAATTATAGTTGTTTTATTGTTCCGTTGTATTTTCATGGTACCTTACATTAAGTTATATTTAAAATTACTCTAAAATTCTAAAGATATTAAATATATTTTTTAAAATATAATTAATTTTAAATTGACCTTTTCTCATATAAAATAAATATTGGTAGAATTGAAGTTGCACTGAATAGTGTCCTTTTATATTTAAAAAATCAAGTTCAAAATGAGTTTCATCGATGAGTGATTATCTACTATTCATCGCTTTCAACTTTATTTTAGGAAAAGGATGGGAGTTTTCTCTCCCACTGTTAAGTAGTGTTTGGTTTAGATATTCATTTCTTTTTGTGTGATCCACAAGAACATGAACATGCGTGATGACCTGCTTCTACCTTTTCGTTCTTCTTGGATTCTGTCTTCTTTTGCTCTTTCATTGTCATTCGTTTCACCTCCAATGTTATCCATTTCAAAATAGCATTAATGTGGCTTAACTGGATTTGGAGTAGAGTGGTAGGATGATTATGTTAAGCCACTATAATGCCAGAAAATACATTATATAATTAAAATTATATTAATATTATGCAAATATTGTGCCTTTACTATAATGTCGTGCCGTATGGCAGTTTTTTAGTTGAAGCAAACATCTCTCAAAAAGGGCTTATTCATTATGGAAATAGAAATCTTAGTGATCTTTACAGCAAGTACTATGGTTATATCATATGTATAAAACAAAAAGCAGTAACGGCATAGGATTATCAAAACTTTTTTATGGACCGGTCGGGAATTGAACCCGAGGCCTCTACCATGCCAAGGTAGCGATCTTCCCCTGATCTACCGGCCCATGTTGAGCAACCTTACTTTACACCATTGGAGATAAAGTTATCGCTAGAATTTTCGATTAAATTGTTCTTTCTCTAAAAACAAACGATGTTCTCCCAATTCAAAGCGAAATGTTAAAGTACCTGTATGCGTATTTGGAGTGTCGCGTGATTAAGCACGTCACTAAACTGAATGGGCCCGTAGCTTAGCCCGGTGGAGCGCACGGCTGATAACCGTGAGGTCCTGCGTTCGAATCGCAGCGGGCCCACTACATCCAATATGCTGGATATAATATCCTATCTTTTTGTCCATTTTTCTTCACTATATTTACAAGATTTTAGTTATTATATCTTTTTTAATAGAAAAGTTACTGTTCTTTCGACAAGGTAATATTCTTCTGCACTTTATAAAAAGGTGCTCATAATAATGAGAAAACCATCTACACTTTTTATATATAAATAATTTGGAATAAACTTATAACTAAACATTGATTATTAACAATATACTATCTAGAAAATAGTACTACAGTATGATGGCACTATAATGTTCTAGAAAACAGCACTACAGTATGGTGATGCTATGAATAACGGAAAAACGGAACAGATTGGTGAACGTGAATTTGAAATGGTGGAACTCTTACGCAAACTGAATATGAACCGTTCAGTTGCCCTTGTTCTTGCTTGTCTTTCAACAGGCGAAGAGGTCACATCAAGGACCATTGAAAAGAAAGCAGGTCTCAGGCAACCTGAAGTAAGTATTGCAATGAGGTATCTTTGCGACAACAATTGGATCGAGGTTCGCGAAGAAAAGAAGACAGAAGGTAAAGGAAGGCCTGTAAAGCTCTACAAACTAGTCGTTCCTTTGGATCATATTATTCAGCGGATCGAAACTGATGTAATGTATCAAAAACTGTCAGTGCTTGAAAGCATCGAAAGGCTCAAAAGCCTGACATAAACCTTTTAATGTAGCTTTTTGTAGTATCTCATCTACAAAAGGCCTTCTTGAAATTGAAGCTGTTCTTTGATCTGATATTTTCATTATTCTATCGAAGATTTTATGATACATCAGGTCATGAAGGAAACGATTTAATTAACTGTAATTAAGCATTATATACGGAGTTTTTCTCTTGGGCACTATCAGCGAGAAAATATTTAGCCGGGCATCAGGTAAGGATGCAAAGGCCGATGATTTTGTTATGGCAAAGATAGACTATGCTATGGCGCATGATGGTACAAGTGTACTTGCGGTTCGCGCTTTTAGGGAGATGGGCATCAGTTCGGTGTGGAATCCGTCAAAGATCGTAATACCGTTTGATCATCTTGTACCTGCTAACAATGAGAATACAGCTTCGTTGCATTCTGATGTTCGTAAATGGATCTCTGAACAAGGGATTAAGCACTTTTATGACGTGGGCAGCGGCATATGTCATCAGGTGTTGCCAGAACAGGGTTTTGCGCTTCCAGGTAAACTCATTGTAGGTGCAGATTCTCATTCGTGTACCTATGGGGCATTCGGAGCATTTGGTACCGGTGTTGGTGCAACTGACATGGCTGAAATATTTGCTAC
>MVQW01000196.1 GCA_002067265.1 Methanomethylovorans sp. PtaU1.Bin073
TTCCAAATAATGATGTTAAAGTACTGACTACAAGTGTAGCAGATGTCGGCCTGGAGAAAATACAGCCGAAAAAGTCAGGGGTCTGGACAATAATCATTGCTTTCATCCTGGCGGGAGTCCTTGCAGTTGGATATGAATACCTAAAGAAAGAGTAAGGTTAATCTGCATTCCATCCTTTACCAGATAACAATGAAAGGAACAGTTCTTGGAATAGAGGGCACTGCATGGAATCTCAGCGCAGCTCTAGTCAATGAGAAAGATGTTATTGCTGAGGTTACTCATACGTATGTACCGCCAATCGGAGGTATCCACCCCAGGGAAGCTGCACAGCACCATGCTAAATTTGCTTCACATGTAATAGGGAAACTGCTTGAAGAAGGACGAAAGAAAGGCATATCCAGCTCTATGATAGACGGGATAGCCTTTTCACAGGGTCCGGGGCTTGGTGCCTGCCTGCGCACAGTAGCTACTGCTGCAAGAGCCCTTTCTCTGAGTCTGGATGTACCTCTGATGGGGGTCAACCATTGTCTTGCACACATAGAGATCGGCCGCTGGAAAACTCCTGCCAGGGATCCTGTGACTTTGTATGTCAGTGGTGCCAATTCACAGGTACTGGCGTATAAAATGGGAAAGTACCGTGTTTTTGGTGAGACACTGGATATTGGCTTGGGAAATGCATTAGATAAGTTTGCCAGAAGTGCAGGGCTTACTCATCCTGGCGGTCCGAAGATAGAAGAACTTGCCAGGAAAGCAAAGAATTACATTCCAATGCCATACGTAGTGAAGGGCATGGACCTTTCCTTTTCAGGACTTTCCACAGCTGCCACAGATGCTCTTTCCCGAGAAAGCCTTGAAGATGTATGTTATTCTTTCCAGGAAACAGCTTTTTCAATGGTAGTGGAAGTGACAGAAAGGGCGCTTGCCCATACTGGCAAGAAAGAGGTTCTGCTTGCAGGGGGCGTAGGAGCCAACATGCGCCTGAGAGAAATGCTTAAAATTATGTGTGAGGCACGGGGTGCTTCTTTCTACGT
Source organism: Methanomethylovorans sp. PtaU1.Bin073 (assembly GCA_002067265.1). The sequence goes on from MVQW01000196.1 coordinate 1,032, forward strand.
TCCGGAAAAACGTTTTATGGGTGACAATGGGTCCATGATTGCTTATCTGGGTTTGTTGATGCTTAATTCTGGTAATATCATATCTGTTGAGAATTCTCATGTGAACCCAAATTTTAGGCCAGATTCGGTAAATGTTACGTGGATCAATCCAAAGGATCTGGAAGGTGATTCATAAATGTACCTTGCCAGGGGAGCAGAAGCGGTGGTTATACTTGAAGAAAGTAGGGTGATAAAAGAACGCATTCCTAAAAATTACCGCTTAAAGGATCTCGACGAGCGTATACGCAAAGAGAGGACGCGTGCAGAGGCGAGGCTCATTTCCGAAGCCCGCAGAGGCGGAGTACCTACTCCTATAATATACGATATACAAGATTTCATAATAGAGATGCAGTATATTGAAGGTTCGCCTCTGAAACATGTTATGGATGAAGAAATGAGTAAAAAAGTCGGCCATCTTGTGGGTCGCTTACATTCTATTGGTATCATACATGGTGACCTGACAACTTCCAACATGATATTCTCCAATGATATAATATACCTGATAGATTTTGGATTGGCTTACATGGATAGCAGTCTGGAAGCTCAGGGTGTGGATGTGCATGTACTCTTCCAGACATTTGAAAGCACTCACAGTGAGTATGAGAAATTGATAGCAAGCTTCTCTCTTGGATACAGGGAAAGTTTTGTATCTGCCGATGATGTGATTGAACGTGTGAAAGAGATCGAGAAGAGGGGTCGTTATGCGTAAGATAGTGTTTGTGACCGGCAACAAAGGAAAATTTAGTGAGGCAAAATCCATACTTGCAGCAAAACAGATCGAACTGCTTCAAAATACAGGAGGCTATCCGGAATTGCAGGAAGATGATCTGGAACCCATAGCTTCATTTGGGGCAAAGTGGGCTGCTGAGAAACTACAGGTACCAGTTATGGTAGACGATTCTGGTCTTTTCATTAATGCCCTTAATGGGTTTCCAGGTCCTTACTCAGCCTTTGTTGAGAATAAAATGGGTAACAAGAAAGTGCTCAAGCTCATGGAAGATGAAGAAGACCGTACAGCTGTCTTTAAGTCAGTTATCGGGTATTGTGAGCCTGGAAAAGAAGCCATTGTATTCACAGGTACAGTTGAAGGCACTATCTCTTTTGAAGAAAGGGGTACTGGTGGATTCGGCTACGATCCCATATTTGAATATAATGGCAGGACTTTTGCAGAGATGGGTGATGAAGAAAAGAACAAGCTTTCTCACAGGCGTAGGGCACTGGATAAGTTCTTTGAGTGGCTGCCTAAGTGAAGGGGACATCTTTTGGTGCGAAGCTTCTTCACAGATACCGAAGGTATAGACACCATTCCTTTGAAAATGGTTGTGTATCTGGTCATCACAGGTTGTGTGCTTGCTTTGATAGCAATATCATGGAATGCCATAGTTCCAGTAAAACATGGCTATGATGTTGAAAAACAATTGTCAGAGGCATCTCTTGAGCTGCTCTCTCTTCAAAGAGGTAAAGCACGAGATCTTTCCATGCCTTTCAGCAGTGAGGGTAGTATATGTTCTATAGAACTTGATTTTCCGCGAGAGGTTACATACGTTGGATTCGGTGTGGATCCTGATCCGGATAATGATGGCAATATAACTAACTCTGCCTGGAA
>MVQW01000197.1 GCA_002067265.1 Methanomethylovorans sp. PtaU1.Bin073
TACTTTGCATCATGCGTTTGATACAGTTTATACCATGCTTCAAGCGTTTTGGAAGAAAACACATTTAACTCTTTTAATACCTCATGTGTAAATTCAAGAGGAGCAATTCCGGATGCAGTTATGAGTTTCTTGTCTGTAACTGCAGGTTCCTGGCTATAGAATGCCTCACCGGCATAGTCTGGGGAAACTGCCTTCATGTAACCAAGGTCATTGCTGGTATGTTTGCGGTTATCTAACAGACCGGACTGAGCCAGGCCTACAGTTGCACCGCAGATCGCAGCAACAAATACATTTGCAACAAGGAACTCTTTTACTTTTTCTATTATTGGATTATGGGTAGGTTCAAGCCATGTGTCACCACCGGGTAAAATCAAAATACAGGCATCAGCAGCGCTGCAGGCTTCGACTGTAATATCCGGTATTATATGCATGCCACCCATTGTAACTATTGGTTCTGTTGTAAGACCAACAGTTCTTACTGTACACCTCGTTGCACCTTTCTTAAAATAGCGTCCGGAGTTCAATTCAGAAGTAAGGTAGCCAATTTCCCAGTCGGCCATAGTATCAAACACATACAGGTAAGCGATTTTATTCATTTTGATCCCTCATCTTAATGATCTATTACTCATATTTCACGCGATACATGAGCCAGATATGATCATTTTCCATTACCTCGTGTTTTACCATTTCAAGCTTCATTCCTCCAGTTGGAGAATGCAGTTTGCTGAATAGATTAACAGAAATATTCCCGACAATCACCGGAGAGATCAGAAGGCTTATTTCATCTATAAGTCCCTGTTCAAGAAGCTGGCAGTTGAGAGTTACACCTGCATCTGTTGTTATTGTTTTGGCTCCATATCTTTTGGACACCAGTTCAAGGGCTTTTTTCAGGTCTACATGATCGTTCCCTACGAAGAAATGGTCATAATGCCTTTCTTCAAGGTATTTAACGTATAATTTTGGAGTACTTTCTGAAAGCAGCACTATAATGTCCCTGCAGTGTTCGTATCTTCTCAAAACATGCAGCATCCCTTTTAATATTCCCTTTGAGTCTGGTATTATCCAAGGTACACAATATTGAGATTTATCAAGGGGCTTTATAAAGTCAGAAGCTTCTTCCTGTGGTGGTTCAGGGTAAAACATTTCTATACCTGTTTTGGCGGTGTTGGAACCTACTAATACCATATCTGCATTGAACCCGGCAGCTATCTGGTAAAATAGTCCTATGTTTGGTTCGAAATGCAGAGTCGAGCCGTCAAGGCTGATAGCATTGTGCATTATTATTTTAACTCCTTCCAACAATTATCCCTCTTATTTCTTGAATCCACAAACAATGTAAGTATTCTATTCAGATTACATATTTGCATCTGTTAAATATGCTTATCTGTTCAGCTGTCAACCTTTTTATAGTGAAAGTTCCTTCACTTGAAGAAAATAAAGTACTTTTACTAAGGATACGGGAAAAATGAGTGTGCCAGCAATTGAAAAAAAGTGCAGACTACCAGAGATACTGGCTCCTGCCGGTGACATGGAAGCATTGAAAGCAGCTATCAAAGGGGGAGCTGATGCCGTATATCTGGGTGTGGGTGAATTCAATGCACGTCAGGGTGCTACCAATTTTACCCTGGAGAACCTGGAAGAAAGTATAGATCTTGCTCATTCTTACAATGTTTTGGTATTTCTGGCACTTAATATCCCTATCAAGGAACATGAGCTTCCATTGGTGCTTGAGATCGTTGATCGCTCCTATGTCATGGGTATAGATGCAGTGATCATTGAGGATCTGGGACTTGTGGATATACTGCACAGCAGATACCCGGACCTTCCTTTACACATAAGCACGCAGGTTACTGTCCACAACACACCAGGAGTGCATTTTCTGGAGCAAATGGGAATTTCCCGTGTAATTCTTTCGCGGGAGCTTACAACTGATGAACTAAAGCACATTATAGAAAATACTGAGCTCAGTGCTGAGATATTTGTACATGGTGCTTTATGCTATTCTTATTCAGGCAGATGCTTGTTTAGTAGTTTTGTCACTGATCGAAGTGCAAACAGAGGCGCATGCGCCCAGCCTTGCCGCAGGCGTTACAGAGTATTTGTCGACGGACTGGATGTCAGCAACCTGATGAATGGAGCATATCCTATCAGCTGTGCTGAACTGTGTACTCTTGGTGGTATCAAGGAAATATTAGATACCGGTGTGAAGAGCCTTAAGATCGAAGGCAGGATGAAAAAGCCTGAATATGTTACAGCCAGTTCCAGGGCTTATAAAACTGCTGTGGAAAGGGTATGTGCCAGCGGGAAAAACCTTGAAGAAACTGAAGTTACTGCCATGAAGAAAGAACTTGCTAAGTTGTTCTATCGCGGTTTCACTGATGGTTTTGTACTCGGAGCAGATGACGTAACCCATGCAAAATACAGTTCTAATTACGGTGTTCTCCTTGGAAAAGTAAAAGAAATAAGATATGGGGAACACAGTGCCGGTATCAAGCTGGTTCTGGAAGACAATGTGCATGTGAATGATGGTGTAAGCATCAACACCAATACAAAAATGCTTGGTTCAAAGATCACTGCCATTGAACTTCTTAACCGTAACAAGGTCGAAAAAGCTGAAAAAGGCACTACTGTCATATTGCAGATCAGCTCAAAAACAGCAAAAGCTGTGCGTATCGGTGATGAGGTGTACATTTCCACAGATACTGAACTACTTGATGATCTGCAGAAGCTGGAAATGGTAAAACTTCCGGTGGATATTCATCTAAAAGCATTCAAGGGCCACCCGCTTTCAATAAAGGTTACTGAGAACAGAGGCAGTGTTGAATATATTGACGAATACCAAGTACAGGAAGCCAAAAGTGCGCCTACGACACAAGAACAAATAACAAAAGCAATAGATAAACTGGGAGATACCCCATATCATGCTGGTTCTATAGTACTAGAAGCTGATAATGGCATATTCATCCCGGTAGGTGTACTAACTTCAGCCAGACGTAATGCGATAGAAAAACTTCGGCAGAATGTGCTGCAAAGTTACAAAAAGACATCTACTTCTTCTCAGCTTCCCGATGCATGCTCCTGTATGGATGATGCCTCAGAGGATTCATCTGAACTGAACAACGGAAAAACGTTACTTAGTGTGGAGGTATCAGATACTGCATCTCTGTCACTGGCTGCGAGAAATGGCGCTGACATAGTATATTTACCGATAAATTGTTTTGAAGAGCTGTTCCAGGAAAACAACTCTCAAGTTCTGCAGGAGATAAATACAAAAGGGATTGAAGTGGTTTTTATCACACCTCAGATAACCCATGATCATGAACTGGAAGATCTCAAACCTCTTTTTGCGGCAGTGAAGCATGCTGGCCATAAGCTCGCCTGCTCCAATCTTGGAACTGTTCAGCTTGCTATGGAACTCAATGTACCTTTTGTGGCCCAGAAAGAGTTCAATATATTTAATTCACATACTGCTTCTTGTTTCTTTGCTTGCGGAGCCTATCGTGTTACTCTTTCCAGTGAACTCAATCTTCAAGAGATAGCTAATGTCTGCAAGGCATTGGAAACCTGCAAATATCCCGGCCAGTTAGAGATCGTGGTACATGGCAGGGAGCTTATGCTCATTACTAAAAATGATCTTCTTGGTCAAGTGGCAGCCAGAAAA
>MVQW01000198.1 GCA_002067265.1 Methanomethylovorans sp. PtaU1.Bin073
CTTACCTTGCAGCCAAGGGTACCAAGTTTCTTGATAGCTACAGCAAAACCTTCATCGACAATATCGTCTACAGGTTTACCTGCATGCTTTATGTAGCCTTCTACTATTTTCTCGGTTCTTGACCTTGCTCCTGTGAGCTTACCTGATATCACAATTTCACAGCCAAGAGCACCAGCGTTCATTATGGCCCTCATGGCATTATGACCAGCTTTTCTGAAATACCATCCTCTTTCAATAGATGATGCAAGACGTGTTGCCATCATTTGAGCATTCAGCTCTGGCCTCCTTACTTCTTGAGCATCGATCTGAGGATTGTCCATATCATACATTCTGTCAATATCACGTGTGAGTTTGCGGATGACCTTACCTGCTTTACCGATAACCATTCCAGGTTTCTCGGCATAAACAGTTATCTGGGTTCCCATAGGAGTCCTGTTGATCTCCATTCCGCCGTATCCAGCCCTGTTAAGCTGTTTAGCAAAGTATTCGTCCAGTGATGCTTTGACATAGCCCTCACGCACGAATTTCTTCTCTATCGCCATTAGCGCACCTCGTTCAATATGATCTCGATGTTAACAGTATCCGTGTTATACGGACTGCCTCTCCCACGTGCCCTTGCAATCATGCCAGGGATCACGCGGCCGCGCTTTGTTGCTACATGAGCAATGTACATGCGCTCGGGATCCAATCCCTTATACTCAGCATTGCTGCCAGCATTCTCCAAAAGCTTGAGGAATGCCTTTGCAGCATCCACTGGATATCTTCCACCTGCCATTGGCCCCTTCTTGTGGCCTGCACCTTCACAGTGTCTCTTAAAAGGTACTGCCTGTTTCTTGGCAACAACAGCTTCGAGATACTTCTTAGCATTCTGGGTCCGCATTCCTTTGAGAGCTCTTCCTAGTTCCCGTGATTTCTTAGGGGAGATATGAAGCTCGGAGCCCATTGCCTTAGAGCTGGTCTTTGAGTCCATTTCTAAAGTATAATCAATCCTTGCCATACATCATCACCTTACTTCAACGGTACGAACCTGCTTGAACGGGTAGCTCCTACACCAGCGCTTCCATGAGACACTTTTGAACGGCTCAATGCAAACTCGCCGAACCTGTGCCCAATCATCTCAGGCTGTATCTCAAAGTCAAGGAAACTCTTGCCGTTGTATACTGAAACGGTCTTGCCTACCATGTCTGGAAGTATAATGACATTCCTGTAATGAGTGCGCACATTACTTGCGCCATCCTTTACCTGCTGCATTACATCCTTTTGATGATCATTGAAGCCTCTCCTGATGGAGCGGCGTTCCCTTGCTGTAAGAAGTTCTGTGAACTCCTCCAAGCTCAATGCTTGGAGCTGCTCGAGGGTCTTGCCACGGAATGTGAACTCACCCTTTCGTTTTGGTAATTTTGATCCTAATTTTTTTGCCATGGGATTACCTCCGGTTCAACGCCTTCCGGTCCTACGTGCTGCTATCTGTCCAACCTTACGTCCGGGCGGGGCATTCCTACCAACTGTGGTTGGTCTTCCCGGATGCTGCCTGTTACCTCCACCGAAGGGGTGGTCAATTACGTTCATAGCAACTCCCCTGACACGAGGATACTTTGCAGCTCTTGTTTTCATCTTATGATATTTCTTACCTGCCTTGAGGAAGGGTCTGTCAAGCCTTCCGCCGCCTGCAACAATACCAACGGTGGCACGACATTTGGAGTTAAGCCACTTCATTTCACCTGAGGGCATCTGTACGACTGTTTTTCCCTTGTCATGGGAAACAACAGTTGCATAAACACCAGATGAACGTGCAAATTGGCCACCATCATTTGGCTTTGATTCGATATTACAAACTGGAACTCCTTCAGGGATCTTCCTAAGTGGTAATACATTACCTGGCCTTACTTCAGCTTCTGCACCACATGAAATTGTAGCACCTACAGCCATACCCTCGGGAGCCACTACCATTCTTTCCTCACCGTTAGCAAAAGATACTTTTGCCAATGGAGCAGAACGTGCGGGATCATGCTCGATACCTACTACAGTACCGATAAGTGTATCATTCTCACCCACTTTTGGATGCTTCAGAGAAGCCTTGTACCTATGCGAGGGAGCTCTATAGGTAGGTGTACCGCGACCCCTGTTCTGTGAAATTATTCGTTTACCCATTGTTAGTCACCTCACATCAGTCCAATCCTTGTGGCTATCTCGTGAGCAGCATCAGTCTCACTGAAGGTCACAATGGCTTTCTTCTGGCCATTCATAGTACTCATTGTGCAAACAGATACAACATTAAAGCCATACATCTTCATGACTTCGGACTTGATCTGGCCCTTGGTTGCCTTTCTGTTGACAATGAACTGGAGTTTATTGTTTTCCAGTAACATCATGGCTTTTTCTGTGATGAACGGATAATTTATTGTTGTCATACGAACATACCCTCCAAAGCTGCTATAGCAGATTCTGTCCATATGGTTAGTCTGCCTGCATGAGTACCTGGAGCCAGCAGTTCAGTGCTTATAGAATCAACTGAAACTACATCCACACCGGCAAGATTCCTTGCAGAATTGAACAATGCGCTGCCTTCATCAGCTACTATCAACAGACTCTTTCTGTTCTTGTACCTTCTTCCTCTAAGCTTTCCCTTACCGGCTCTGATGTTTCTGCCTTCCTTTGCACGAAGGACATCCTCGAATACACCGGCGGTTTTAAGGAACTGCACAACTTCTTTGGTCTTGGTCAAATCCTGCAATGCATTTTCTGCTACTAAAGGTAGCTTGATGCTCTGCTCAAACTTGTGACCACGTGCCCTTACAAGTTCCACATTACCCGTAGCTGAAACAGCTGAGCGGATAGCGAGTCTTCTTTCCTTTTTGTTTACTTTTTCAGTCCTGTCGGCTTCTGGCTTTGGAGGATGTGCTGCTCTTCCACCAACTGCCTGAGGAACTCTGGCTGCACGGCTACCTGTAACAATCCTTGGTATCTGTGCTACACCACGTCCTGAACCCCAGGATACTGCTGAAGTCTCCATACCTGCATATAAGCGAGGACCATAGGGTTGATATCTCTTAGCTTGAGATGCAAGCACTGCCCTCTTGATAAGATCCGGCCTGTATGACTCATTGAAAATCTCAGGCAGGGAGATCTCACCTTTTGGATTACCAGAAATCCCAATTACATTGATTTTAGCCATTTAATTCACCCCTGCTTGCTCTGTGTGCTTATGTGAACTATCTGGGGTTCACCCATAGCGGATACTTTCGCCCTGGTTGGTTCACGTAGCCTGATGAGCCTCTTGGAAGGACCTGGCACACTACCCTTGATAAGCACGTAATCATTCCTCACAAGACCAAAGTTTATGAACCCTCCAACGGGGTTAATCTCCTCAGGATTTGTACCTATTTTGAAGATGCGCTTATTACATTCAGTCCTCTGGTGGTAACCAGTCTGACCCAACTGAGGAACTCTCCAGCTCACATGTGCAGGCCTGAAAGGACCAAGTGTACCAATTTGCCTTAGGCTTCCCTGACGGGAATGCTTACCTTTCTGAAGCATGATACCCCATCTTTTAACCGGACCCTGGGTACCCTTACCTATTGTGATAGCAGCTACGTCCACTAAACTGCCACCTTTGAAAACATCGCTTACGCGGACTTCTTTGCCGAGGATAGACTTTGCGTACTCAAACTTATCCTTGACATTTGCACCGCTTATTCCAGTTTCCATTATGTCAGCATTCTTCTTGGGAACACCTGAAATGCTTTTTGGCACAGTATAAGTTACTACCCTTATATCAGAAACTGTACCATCGTTCATAAGTTGTTCGATCTTCCCTAAAGATGCATTAGTATCATGTTTTACTGGAACTGATATAGTCTTTGCAAGACTCTCGTCAAGTTCTAAGCTCCAGGCTTCTGCAATTGCGCGCTCAGCGTTGTTATCTTTTGTGTAAGCCCTTATAGCAGCCACCCTAATAGCTGGTGTTTCGATCACTGTAACAGGTACTGTAATCTCAAGACCTTCTGTAAGGCTGTTCTTGGTATCATCGATGATTACCACATGAGTCATACCGACCTTGTAACCAGCGAAATCCTGGAGTTTTATTCCAGTTTCTGATACCGGCCATGACCTGTAACGTGGTATGGGGCTTTGTGCTCTTATGCGAGGACTGAACGCGAGTGATCCTCGCCTTGGTCTGTGTCCATGTGCCATTGTTATTCTCCCGATCTATATTTGTTAGATTTGGCCGTTCAACTTTCTTGCTGATAGCATGGGTCATGCAAAAAGTCCAAGCGCCACTGGGATCAGGATACACACACTAGTCGTGTAATTGGCAATTGTGCTGCCAGCTGCTGTACAACCGCAAAGTAGCAGTACACTGCCCTCTACAAGTGAGAATATAGCAGACATCCCTACAGTGGTCATCTCCAGAACGATTTAAACACCTTATGTCCCTGCAGACGTTTCCGCAAGCAGGAGGGCATTCTTGAAGAGGCCCCGAACATCACATGTTAAATCCGACTTTTTCACACGTAGTTAATTTCATTGCGATATGCAAGGCAAACCTTACATACCCATCTCTATCGTTGCGCTTAGATAGACAAATACATATATAAAACCTTTGCATGAGAAAAGATAGCAAAAGATAATTAGAACAATAGTCCTTAATTTAGCTTCCACGCAGAGAAGTTTTTAACTTCTGATTTAATGAAGGTATACAAAACAAATGTATTTTCATATATATAATCATTCACCTTATCCCTTAATTGGGGATTGAAATGGAAAAATAGTAATTATAATTAAAAATATGAATATGGGAAAACAAAGGTCATGCTTGAAGATGACCTAGTTCAAAAGCCTTAATGTTAATATCCACTGTTTTCTTAGGTACCGATTGACTTACACATTCTATCAGCACATCTTTGGACAACGGCAAGTATTTAGATATTGCTCCTATCATGACAGTATTCATGGATTGGACATGGCCAGCCTGTTTAGCAAGTTCCACTGCATTGAAAGCCTTTACAGTAAATCTCTGTTCAAGATAGTCAATAATATTCTCCACATCAGGATAGGACGAAAGACCCGAAGTTACAGTAACAGGCAATACAGGCTCAGTATTAATAATGACAATACCATCATCCGACAGATATTCAATATATCTTAATGCCTCGCTTGGCTCAAGGGCAAGCAAAGCATCGGCACTTTTCAAAGAAATAAGGGAACCAAATTCACAGCCAATCCTTAAGTGATTGACAACAGAACCACCCCTTTGCGCCATACCATGAGTCTCAGCCGCCATCACCGGAAGCCCTTCCTTTACAGCAGCTTTGCCGATTATATCTGAAGCAAGGATAGTACCTTGGCCACCTACACCAGCTATTACCAGATCAAAAAGTGAAATTCCTGCAGAACTCATTTCTTCACCTCCGTGATCGCTCCAAACTTACATAGCTGGGCACATACACCACATCCTGTACACATATTATTGATCCTCGCACGCTTAATCTCTGTATCAAATTCGGTTGCAGGACATCCGAACCTTACACATACCTTGCATCCAGTACATTTCTCCGTATCTACAGAGAACATCGCTTTTTTGACCCCTGACCTTCGCAAGTCAATTACGCATGGCTGCCTTGTAATCACAACAGATGTACCCTTGAAATCCCTGGCACGCTTGAACACATCTTCTGTGGATGCCAGATCATAAGGATCAGTCTCCTCCACAAATTTTGCTCCGAGAGCACGGCATATCTCTGAAATTGACACTGCTACCGTGGACTCCCCAACCGCTGTCCTGCCCATTCCGGGATTCGGCTGATGGCCGGTCATTGCAGTGATCCGGTTGTCCATAATAGTTACTGTGATATCCGCCTTATTATATACTGCATTAAGCAGTCCGTTCATTCCTGTATGGAAAAAGGTGGAGTCACCAATAGAACAGCA
>MVQW01000199.1 GCA_002067265.1 Methanomethylovorans sp. PtaU1.Bin073
CGCTGCACTGGGCCTTATACTGGAAAATACAGGTATACCAATTCTATCAAGGTCTGTGATATTAGCAATACGGGTAACTCCAATATATTTAAGCAGTGGCTGAACTCTTTGAAGAGTTTCCTCTTCTGTGAAAACACGCTGAGTTCCCTCAATATAAGTAAGTGATTTGTCTATGATGATCTCGGGCATTATAGCGAAACTCTCCTGCATGCATTATATGCTTTACGACGCCAACGTTGCAGTTCTCACATCTCACATAAAGCACTCTTATAGAAACATATTTCTTGCAAGTCATTAAAAATAGTTTCTTGCATGCCTAACTTCTGGATATCGCAACACCCAGAAAATTAGGAGGTAACAATTTGCAGCTACTACAACATAAATAACGCTGAAACAAGAAGATGATTTGGTTAAAATGGCACTTCAAAAAGACCATAATTAAATCCAATGCATATAAAGTAACTATATTTTATGCCATATGAAACATAGTAATAATATAAAATCACATAAGCTGATGTCCCATTGCTCAATGATGCGTTATCAACAGAAATAACAAAAAATTCAGTAATATACACATGAGAACTACTGGGATATCAAATTTAGATCCATTAGGAGATGAATATATTTAGTAAAAAGTGCCATTATTAATTAATTTTAAGATATCGTTTCTTCAGATAAGCAGTTGAGCAGATACAACGAGAGTAAATATGTTTTCTGGAATCCCCATACATGAACCAGTACTGATATTCGCACTGGCCATGCTGGTGTTCCTCATATCACCCCTTCTGTTTAAATCATTTAGACTTCCAGGGATGATAGGAATAATCCTTACTGGGGCTCTTATTGGTCCCAATGCATTGCATATATTGGATCGCAGTGAAACGATTATACTTCTAGAAGAGATAGGTATTGTTTACCTGATGTTTGTAACAGGTCTGGAAGTCAACATAAACAAGTTCATCGAAAAAATTGATCGAAGTCTTATCTTTGGGATGCTTTCATTTCTAATACCGCAGGTTGCAGGCACTGCCATAGGATACTACATATTAAATCTCTCTTTCCCTGAAGCTCTGCTTTTTGCTGCAGTTGTTGCCTCGCAAACCTTGCTTGCATATCCAGTTATAAAGAGACTTGGTATAGTTAACAACGAAGCTATCACAGCGACTATTGGTGGCACAATGCTTGCTGAAACGCTAGCTTTAATGGTCCTTGCAATTGTGCTATCATCTCTTGAAGGGAGCCTTAGTACTTTATTTTGGATTAACCTAGGCCTAGGCTTAATAGTATTATTTATAGGATCATGGTTTACCGTACCCCGTATTGCCAGATGGTTCTTTAGTAATCTTACGGACGAGAGTTACTTTGAATTCCTTTTTGTATTAGCTGTAGTTTTTATTGTAGCATATCTTGCAAAGATAGCAGGTTTTGAACCCATCATTGGAGCATTTCTTGCCGGTCTTTTGCTTAATAGACTAATCCCAAACAACAGCCCTCTTATGAATAGAATAGAATTTGTAGGAAATGCTCTATTCATACCTTTCTTCCTTCTTTCAGTTGGTATGCTGACAAATATCCATTCATTCTTTGGAGGTGGAAAACACTTCATACTGGCACTCTGGATGATATTCATTATGTTCGCTGCAAAGCTTGGAGCTGCATGGGTTACGGGCCTTGTTTACAAATACGGAAAGAATCAGATAATGAGCATGTTCGGGTTGTCGATAGGCCATGCTGCAGCAGCCCTTGCAATTGTATTAATTGCCTTTGATGCAGGTCTTTTTGATGAAGATATGGTAAATGCTGTAGTTATGATGATACTTGTTGTAGGAATAATAAGTCCCCAGATTGTTGAAAAGTATGGTAGTAGAGTTGCTTTTGAAGACAAATCAACATATAATCCTTCAAAAGAATATCTTCGTATTATTATTCCATTTTCAACAGAATCAACGTATAAGCAGCCCTTAATGGACCTAGCTCTTATGATCAGAGATAGGAAGTCTGATGAGCCTTTGCATGTGCTTTCCGTAGTAAAGTACAATGATTCGAACTCAGAAAAAAATGTAATTGAAGCGGAGAAGATGCTTCAAGAGACTATTAACTATGCCGCATGCGCTGAAGTTCCTGTCAAAACCCATGTACGGATTGATTACAATATAGCCTATGGAATCATGAAAGCAGTCATTGAAAACCGAATATCAACAATTGTTATTGGTTGGGATGGCGTGCATTCTCCAAAGGAAAGTGCAATTGGGTCAATCACTGACCAATTATTGCGTGGAACGGAAAAACTTGTGCTTGTTTCAATGATAAAAGAGCCTCTATGCAACACAAAGAATATCACCATTATAATACCTAATGGCATTGACCACAATGTAGGACTATACCATGTTGTTGACATAATAAAAAGGATCTCAGAAGGTACATCAGCGCCTGTAAAAGTCCTAATAATAAAGGATAACCTGACAACCTATAAGGAAATATTCAAAAAACTAAGTCCAGATATTCCAATCAGCTTTGAATTTCTAGAGGGATGGAAACTTCTTAGCGATATGTTGCGTGCAAAAGGAGACTCCCCTAACGAACTAATAATATCCATCAGCACACGAAGAAACACTCCTGGATGGCACCCCATGTTGCATGTACTTCCAAGACTAATTACCTCTTTCTTTAAAGGTAACTTAATAATAGCATACTCTTCAACAGAAGAAAAATCAGATTACCTAAAAATAATTGATGCCGAATAATATGCAGCTTTAAAAAGTCCATGATGACTAAAAGCTTTTCATTATCTTTTAAGACTTATCATTAAAAGGTAATCCATCAAGTCTCATAGCAATGTATTTAGAGAATGTTTTGGGCCAGATAAAATGGCTTCCTCTCTAAAAAATATGACACCATTATTTTGTTTCTTCGATAAAGATATTTCTTTTTCTACTCTATATAATAAATACATAATGTGATAGAACAATGACCTATTGCATACAGATGTGAGTATTATAGCGTAGGATATTTATATAATAAAAACTAAATAGAATGTTCAGCAAGCCAAACTTGGATAAATATGTTTACTATGTAAATAATAATATCTGGAGGCTTTTCCTGTCTAAAACGAGAGATGAGGTGTAATATGAATAGAAAAATAGAAGCGAAAAGTAGGGAAACAGACTCCCGCCATTCATCCACTAGTTGTTATACAGTGGTAGGTGGAGTCGTCAGAGGCAGGCTTGACCCAGAAGATGTAGACTTGTACCGTTTTATGGTCGGCGGTCTTCAGGCGAAA
>MVQW01000200.1 GCA_002067265.1 Methanomethylovorans sp. PtaU1.Bin073
CTATACAGGGACCTTGCTCTGGCAGCTGGCTGTGAGATAAAGGTACACGATCCTCATGTACTTCACTATCCCGGTTTAGAGATACATGCTAATATTGATGAAGTATTGACTGGAGCTGACGTAGTTGTTGTTTTCACAGGTCACAAGCAATATTTCGGCCTGACACCTGCTGAAATTAAGCAGAAGATGGGCAAGAAGCAGCCTCTGATCATTGATGGCCGTAATGTGGTAGACCCTGACAAGTTCATCAACGCAGGTTTTGTTTACAAGGGAATAGGAAGAGGAGACAAGAACAGTCACCCCTTAAAGTGACCTTTCTCCTTTTTACTTTTTTTATAAACTTATTTTTATAAACTTCTTTTTTTACTTCAGTAATAGCGGACTTATTATAAATTTAATGTTCATTTGCATTCAGCAAATTCCATTAAACCTTCTTCAAGTGAAACTTTTGGTTCAAAACCTAGTATTTTCCTTGCACTTGAAATATCAGAACAACTATGTTTAATGTCTCCTGGTCTTTCAGGCATATATTGTATTGGTACATCGACATCAAATGTCTTAAGGATTATGCGTGCAAGCTCGGTTACTGTTGTGCTTTTTCCTGTTCCTGCATTGAACACGTGGCCATTAGCATCCTCATTTTCAATTAAGAGGAGAATCATATCGACTATATCATGAACTGATATGAAATCCCGGGTCTGGGTACCATCACCGAAGATCACAGGACTTTCTTTTGCTTTGGCTTTATCTATGAAACGGGATATTACGCCGGAATATGGATTGCGTGGATCTTGTCTGGGGCTGTAGATGTTGAAAGGACGAATACAGCATGAAGGTAGCCCAAAAGCTCTGTTATACATCATACAATATTTTTCTCCGCACAGCTTGCTGGCACCATAAGGAGAAAGAGGATCCTGTGGATGTGACTCTGTAATTGGAGTGTACAACGTATTTCCATAAACAGCTGCGGAGCTTATGTATATGAACTTGGATATCGCAGAATTGCGGGCAGCTTCCAGCAGGTTTAGAGTACCAAATACATTATTTTGTGCATCGAATAGGGGATTTTCCATGGAGGCAGTTACACTGATCTGAGCTGCAGTATGGATTACAACATCACTTTGTTTTACAAGGTCTGCAGCAATTTCATCTTTAATGTCCCCTTTTACAACATGGACACCATGAGGCACAGCCTCTCTTGTAGTAGATGAGTAATTATCCAGCACTGTAATCTTCGCTTTTTCATGCAGCGTGTCTACAAGATAGCTGCCAACTTGGCCTAAACCGCCGGTGATAAGTATTCGTTGCATGTTGTTTTAAATGGACATTTATAAGATATATAACATTCGATATATCTCTAAGATCTTGATTTTTAGAGAAAGCCTATACTAATATGTGATTTCAGGTATTTCCTGAAATTCTTGATAATCGCATATTAAAAAAGACAAAAACTTGAATCAATGATCAGGCGATTTGCTCTTTTTTCGAGGTAATAGCCGCATTAAGGCAATGTAAAGTACAATACATATTTTCTTTGATGTACCCTTCATATACGTGGATAGGGGCTCCACAAACAACACACTTGACTTCAATAAGTTCCATTTGAATCGCTCCGTTTTATTTTGTACCTATTCCAATCATACACAAACTCATTCTTTTTAGGAATTTGTTCCGAATATGAGGATGTATTTGCATATATATAAAATCATCTATACCAAAGTGTATAATTATTATCATCATTATGAGGGACATCTCTCTATAGCTGGGTGCGTGTGAAAAAGTCCCGTTCAGTATTTATACAATTAATATTATACTTTATTTGAAATTATTATATTCAGATTATATGCCACAGTTTAGAGGTCAGATATATGCTTCGCTAAATGCTTTTTCCTCGCATCACAATGAAAACAATTTGTGCTTGACTTGACAGGATCAAGGAAGGAAAAAGCATAGGGTGATTATGCATCTTCAATTTTATTTATTTAAGAGGGTTAAAATGTCAGTAAAAAACGAAAAATATCAATCCATCAGTCCTGATGGAGAAGAATTTACGCTTCCTACAACTGAAATGTACTTTGAGGAATATAAAAGAGTAGAAACTTTAGCCAATAAGGCCCGGGAAGAAGGAAAAGAAATTGTTGTGGTAATGGGAGTCGGATTTGTAGGATCCGTGATGGCTGCTATTATTGCAGATACCAAAGATGAAAATGGGAATTATACTAAATTTGTGATCGGTTGTCAAAGACCAAGCACCCGCAGTTACTGGAAAATTCCAATCTTAAACAGGGGTTTATCTCCTGTTAAATCGGAAGACAAAGAAGTCGATGAAATAATCAAACGCACGGTTCTTGAAACAAAGACTCTCACTGCAACGTATAATAACGATTGTCTGAAACTGGCCGATATCGTCGTAGTGGATATTCAGTGTGACTATGTGAAATGCAGCCTTGGTAATGTCAGAACTGGTGAAGCTGACATGGCTGCACTGGAAGCTTCCATGAGAACAGTCGGAGAGAATATCCGTCCTGAGTGCCTTGTGCTTATCGAAACAACAGTTGCACCCGGAACAACTGAATTCGTTGCTCTTCCACTTCTTAAGAAGGCTTTCTATAAGCGCGGAATTGGATCCACACCGCTGCTTGCTCATAGTTTCGAACGTGTCATGCCAGGTAAGGAATATGTGGCAAGTGTACGTGATTTCTGGAGAGTTTGTGCAGGATGCACTCCTGAAGCAACTAAAAAGGTTGAAAAGTTCCTGCGAGAAATAATAAACACTAAAGACTATCCTCTTACTGTAATGGATAGGCCGATAGAGTCTGAAACAGCGAAGATCGTTGAGAACTCGTACCGTGCAACTATTCTGGCTTTTCTCAATGAATGGAGTCTTTTTTCCGAAAGGAATGGGGTAGACCTGGTGAAAGTAATAGATGCCATTAAAATGCGTCCGACTCACAGTAATATCATTTTCCCGGGACCTGGGATTGGAGGATATTGCCTTCCTAAGGACGGAGGTCTTGGATATTGGTCATATAAGCA
>MVQW01000201.1 GCA_002067265.1 Methanomethylovorans sp. PtaU1.Bin073
GTCTAGTGGTAGGGCGCAAGCCTGGAAAGCTTGTGGGGCTTCAGCCCCTCGGGAGTTCGAATCTCCCCCTCGGCGTTATATCCTAAGTTCGATTTTTTATTGCTGTTGCTTTGTTTGGATTGAATAATTTTAAAATATCTCTCTCTCCTGTGGACCCGGACTGCTCCTTGAAAGGCCGCAGGATAAACCTTGACATCACACCACCCCTGCAATCTATTCTCAACTAGATCAAAAAATAATTTCTGTCAACCTGATTCTAGGAAGTTTCAGAGTTTTGTTACGACTAGAATGGTCCTGATAGAAAAGTTTATATTCATCTGTAAATACCATTCTTCTTATTATTATCAGGTTTAATTTTTATTGAATGAAACAATTCAAAGATTTCATTCGTGTTATTTTACTGTGGAATCGGGGGTAATTAAAATGAGTGTGGAAGAAAACCTTAGACTTATGAAAACTTTGGATGATGCATGGAATTCCCAGGATTGGGATACATTCGAGAAAAGGCATGCATATCATGTGGAAGTCTTCTGGCCCGGACAGCCGGAGCCGACCAAAGGACGGCCTTCACATAAAGAAGAAGCTATTGCATTCTTTAAGATATTTCCTGACAATCACGTTGGAAATGATCCATATAAAGTGCTCTTCGGTCAGGGTGAATGGACTTGTTCGGTAGCAGAATTCACCGGTACTTTCAAGGGACCGATGACAGGCGCTGACGGAAAAGTAATACCTCCTACAGGTAAGAGCTTCAAGGTCGAGTTTTGCACTGTAGCTCACTGGATCAATGGGGAGATCGTTGAAGAGAAGCTTTTCTATGATAAGATCGAGTTGATGAAACAGATCGGCCTTATGTAAATATAGATTGCGACTTATAGATCACTTTACTGAAAAGGAGAGAGAATGATCGAGATCAGAAAGATTACCAGGGTCCTGAAGAGCAAACCCACGATAGAGGGAGCGGGAGTACACCTCAAGAGAGCGTTTGGTTTCAGCCAGGTTCCTACATTCGATCCATTTCTGATGTTGGACGATTTCCGGTCCGATGATCCGGATCACTATCTTAAAGGATTTCCCTGGCATCCTCACCGAGGGATAGAGACTATCACCTATGTTCTGCGAGGTGATGTAGAACATGGCGATAGCATGGGGAATAAAGGAACCATATCCTCAGGCGACGTGCAGTGGATGACCGCCGGAAGTGGAATAATACATCAGGAGATGCCAAAAGGAGATGAGCATGGCTCAATGTATGGATTCCAGCTATGGGCTAATCTCCCCAGGTCCCATAAAATGATGGAACCGCGCTATAGGGATGTAAAAAGTGATCAAATTCCAGAAATATTGCTGGATAATCGCACAAAGATCAGGATCATTTGCGGAAAAGTGGGAAATGCGCAAGGACCTGTTAAAGATATAGTCATCGATCCCGAGTACCTTGATATAACCGTCCCGGCTGGATCTGAATTCACACATACGACCAAACGAGGGCATACCGTATTTGCATATATCATCGAAGGTAAAGGTTATTTCTGTAAGGAGAGGATCCCCTTCTCCTATGAAACTGAAGGCCTCAACTATTTCGACATGAAAACAGATCCAGTCCTGAATAATGGTGATCTTGTCCTTTTTGCTGACGGTGATCAAGTTATGGTCTCAACCGAAGAAGATCCTGTCAGGTTCCTGCTCATATCCGGAAAGCCCATCGGTGAACCTATCGCCTGGTACGGTCCTGTCGTCATGAACACACGAGATGAGTTGCGTGTCGCATTTGAAGAGTACAACAATGGGACTTTCATCAAAAAACAAAAGAAAAAGGCATAATTCAGCACTCCCAACCTCATAATGGAGAATAACACGTTATGACAGAAGAAGTTAAAGCCCCCTCTAAAAACCAAGACATTTCTGAGAAGATTACAGTGAGTAGAAATGGTCCATATATCGTTACCGGTAAGATTCCCCTTACAACCATGGAGATATGTGATGATGATCAGGGTTACTGCCAGACCTGGCGTGAAGTGAATAGGTATCCATTGAAGGATAAGTATGCTCTATGTCGTTGCGGAGGATCAAAGAACAAACCCTTCTGTGACGGTGCTCACGCAAAAATTCACTTTGATGGAACAGAGGCAGGAGATTACGAGCTCTTTGATAAAACAACAGAAATGATACAAGGTCCTGCTTTGACACTGGCTGATAAAAAACATCTCTGTGCCCATGCTAGATTTTGCCTTCGAGCCGGTGGGATCAGAAGCTTAGTAGCCAAATCAGATGGTCCAGAAGCTAGGAATAATGCCATAGAGGAAGTATATAACTGTCCAGCAGGTCGTTTGGTGATAACTGACAACGAAAGTGAGAAGGTGCTGGAACCTGAACTTGAGAGATCTATCGTAGTTATTGAGTATCCTCCAAGGAGTGAGCATGGTCCTCTGTGGGTACGCGGGGGTATAGCCATCGAATCCGCTGATGGCAAACTGTACGAGATCCGAAACCGTGTTACTCTCTGTGGATGTGGGAAGTCAAAGAATAAACCCTTCTGCAATGGCAGCCATGTTGAAGAATAAGTTGTATATGCCTTTCAGAAATGAGTTAGTAGTTCTACATCTTGTTGCAGAAAGTATCCTTACCTTGGAACATGTTGGCAAAAAACCAGATTATACAATAAATTTATCTTTCTCACCCTAAATATAGTACTTAGCATAAAAACAGGGGGTTAATTATGAAAAGAGAATTGATTCTGTTTGTACTTCTGGTCAGCGCATTTCTGGCTATCGGGTGCACCGAGAAACAGCCCATGGCTTCGATAAATGAAACTACTGTCTCTCCAGTGAACGAGACCCCGGCCACAGCAACGGGTGGCAAGACTGTCGATGTGTCCATACAGAACTTTGCTTTTGAACCAAATTCAGTAAAGATCTCTGTCGGGGATACCATAAAGTGGACAAATCTCGATTCAGCACCACATACTATAAAAGGTACGGAATTCGCATCCGGCTCACTCAAAAAGGACGATTCTTTCAGTTATATATTTACCAAGCCTGGAACATATGATTATGAATGCTCGATCCATCCTTCAATGAAAGGAGTTGTCATAGTGGAATAATCGTTTACAGGTATCCGCAATCTGGATCTGCTTCATTTTCTTCTTTTTCTTTATCACCTAACCACATCTTTTAGTCCATTATAACAGGCAAATCTCATAATAATGAGAATAAGTATATCACACAGTGTAGAAATATTAATATACTTATTTAGAGAAGGTATGTATCAGATCAATAGCAAGGTGACGGAACCACAAAGAGATCCAAAAGGTTGAAAGTGGATTCCTAGCCTGAAAAACAAAAGAGGAGAAAAACAATATGGAGTTTGTAACTGTAACCTGTCAGCACTGTGGTAGCAAGATGTATGTCCAGAGCAAGTCAGTACGCAAGGAGATGTACTGCACTATCCACTGCCTGGAATCAGGCACCTCACAAAGATCTAAGCGTTCTTTATGAACGCTCACACCTCATCTTTTTTAGGACTTCTTTTAACTCGATTCTCTGGACAAATTGGGGAGTGGTCTTCAATTGAATAAGACATCTCACATTGAAGCGTCATTTTTGCGAAAATATAATTGATCAGCCGAATACGTCTTTTAGATCAGCGGTCAGAGTTTCATGTCATATTCCTTCAATCGGAATACCTTTTTTCATGCATTTTATTCTTTTCAAGTCGCAGGTCACTTTCTACAAAACATACTTTTTCAAGGTGCTTGTGGGGTATGGACAGTTCCTGCAACTCAATTTGAAACCAGCCTGCAATTGTTTCACTAAAGATTTAAATAACCTATATCAATGCAAATATTATGGAAAAAAATACTCCAAAAATGCAATTCAAAAACACGGATGAATATATCTCATCATTTCCAGAAAATGTACAGAATATATTGAATAAACTAAGAGATATTATCAGAGAATCAGCGCCTGATGCAGAAGAAGCCATAAGTTATGGAATGCCAACGTTCAAACTTAATGGTAACCTTGTGCATTTTGCGGCATACAAAAATCATATTGGTTTTTATCCTACTCCTTCAGGGATAACTGCCTTCGAAAAGGAACTGTTTTCGTATAAGCAGTCAAAAGGGGCAGTCCAATTCCCAATTGATAAGCCGATCCCATTTGATATTGTAAAGCAAATAGTAGAGTTCAGAGTAAAAGAAAACAAAGCAAAAGCCGGAACTAAAAGAACATCAACTAAGGTCAAGTCAAACTACATTTAAAAACCTCTATTCTCCAATTTATGAAGCTAAAATGCAGAGCTCAAAGAGTAAAAACCAAGAGATTCAATTAATAACCATTTAATAAGACCATAGCATTTTTACAGTAGGGCATGGTGCTATTTGTTGGCGCAAATAGCTTTATCAGTATTATCTATTATCCAGGTCTCGACAACCCGGGTAGTTTGCTCCGATCACGGACATGCCCCCCTCAATCTGTAAAACTCAAAGGTTTTATAGATTGTTTGAGCGAAGTGAATCTAATAAAAAGCATAGCACTGTGCGTATGGCGTCCCCCCTCGGCGCTTAAATTTCTATTTTTGTTGCCATTGTTTATTATCTATATGAAAGTGTTTTCTTCAATTTTTAACAATAAAAAGCTTTATATCTCATCACTTACCTTCCTTCTTCCGGTAGCTTCAATGGGCCTTGGAACACATGTAGAATTGAAAACTTTTTTATTGCTCACTGTTGCTTACCTGATGGTATGCATCCTCATTGAGGGGATCATGGATCTGCTCTATGTTTGATCTTAATTGATCAACTTCTTTTTTCCTCCTTCTTCACAAACCAATCGATCAGGTGTCCCGATATGCTGGCCTTTCCCGGGAAGTTAGGTAGTTCATCTCTGCTGAACCATGCAGCATCAATTATCTCTTCTCCATCAACACGTATTTCTCCCCCCGCATAGTCTGCAATAAAGCCTATCATCAGAGAGTTGGGAAAAGGCCAGGGTTGACTCGCAAAGTATCGTATGTTCTTGATCTTAAGTCCAACTTCCTCCATAACCTCTCGTTCTGCTGCATGCTCCAGCGTTTCTCCAGGTTCCACAAAACCAGCGATGACACTATAAATGTCAGAAGAGAAATGTGATGAACGAGCCAAAAGAACCTTGTCTTCTTGCATCACCAGCACTATTACTGCGGGTGATAAGCGGGGATATATGAGAAGATCACATTTTGGGCACTTTTTACCTCTATCCTCAAGGGTTTCTGTAGGTATCCCACATCGTCCGCAAAACTTGCTTGTGAGTTCAAAATCAATGAGCTGCACTGCTCTTCCGGCAAGGGCTAGCGTTCTGTCATCTATTTGTCCCATAAGGTCCCTTAAGAACACAAGCTGCATTCCGTAAGGCACTTCCTCTTGTGACTCAAGTCCTATGGCATAACATAGTTTCTCGCCAAGTGAGCCTAAATATTGCACAATCCTTTTTGTCTTTACATCTTTAATGTCCTCGTGAAGGATTGTTTGGTGATCTGGTAAGTTCAAAGGGTCTATGGCTACTTTCCCCTTATATACACATATGTAACAGGAAGGCCTGTTTTCAAAATCGGCGGGTAAAGGATAAGTAAAGTCAAGATCATCATTAGAAAAAGGCATTCTTTGGCACATACAGTGATAATAGCCATTTTGTCAATTTAATCTATTGGTTATCGATCAAAAGAAAAAAATAAAAATGGAAGTAGATAAATATGATCGAAAATTTGTCAAAGCCCTTTTTTCTTGCTCTTCTTTTCTTTTTTGTCTCCCTTTTTAACCATTGAATATCCTACACCCAACACTATCAAAGAAATGGCGAGTCCAATTACTATGTAGGGAAGTACGCTCTTCTTTTGTACTTCGAACTCAAGCTTTTCAGTTCCCACATTAGCTTCATAAATGCCTTCTTCCGGGGACATATAAGTGAAGTTCAGAGAGGCACTTTCGCCGATTTCCAGGGCAACTGTTCGGATATCAACAACCGATCCATTGATCTTCAGTTCTACTTTTTCTTCCCCAGGTGCAGTACCTGTGTTAGTTATCTCTGCTGAAAGGCTCATATTTTGTTTTTCTGTAGGATCAATGGGCATGATATGTAGTCCGGAATATATGAACCTAGGTTCACGGACGATGACATCTAGATTGTATTCTGCAGGGAGAAAACCATCAGGAACTGTTTTTATCTTGTGGATCCCAGGGTCTTTTACGATATATTCCAATTTTCCATCGTCGGAAGTCTTACCTATGGCCTTTCCGTCATATAATAACTGTACTCCAGACACTGATTCTCCGTTAAGGGATCTAACCGTGGAAATTATAACCTTATCTCCTTCATACACTCTGTCAGCAGATATCTCGATGCTGATCTTTCTAGTTTCATCATCTCTTGCAATAACTTCTATTTCTTTTGATGCCGATACAAATCCATCCTTGCTGGCAACGAGCTCAAACTTTCCGGCCCTCGATGCTGCGTATTTGACGATGCCTTTCTCTGAAGTAATGCCTATATCCTCTTTATTTATACGAACAACGGCATTTTCCACACATCCTCCCCGTGAAGAAACTTCTATGCTGACAGTTTCTCCTTCTATGATCGTTTTAGGAGCATCGACCTCTAGTGATTCAAGAGGGGTTGTATTTTTTTCTATGAATGGGTAATATCTCAGGTCATTGGAATCTGCTACATGGAACTGCATGTTGCCCATGATATCTATTGACCCATCTCTTGAAAGAGAGATGTCATCTGTGTTTTTCATGGTGATGCCATCAGCAGAAAAATCAGTCACTTCCATTATTCCATATTTTTCTTTGTTGTCAATAGCTATATATTGCTGGGAAACCTGAAATATCCCTTTAATAAAAACAGCATTAGTTTCAGTTCCTTTGAAAATATCCTGTATGTGTACAACTATCAGGGGTACATCTTCGATACTACCGATATTTGATCTATACACATAATCTTCATTGGAAGCTACTGTGCCACTATCGACAACGCTATCATTTTTGTAAAGAGAAACAAATACGCTGCTCCCTTCAGTATCTATTTCTTTTACTTCTAATTTATAGCCTTCTTCTAGTAGTAGTGAAGATCCTGGATATACTCTTTTTTTTTCTTCGTTATCTATCAGCACTTTGGCAAGTTCACCATTTGAAACAAGGCTGATCTCATCTGAAAACTCATTCTCAGGGTAGCCTGCAAAGTATTTATCTGCAAGGAACCCTATAGCCTCGAATTCGCCCCATTGCTCATGCTCGAACCTTACTTCTTCAGGTTTGGTTTTGTATTGAAGTTTATTTTTCTCTATGGTTCTGTCGTCGAGTTCTTCAACGGTAAGCGATTCAGTGCCAATGCCTTCATCAATGTTATAGTAAAATCCTTCAAAGTTCATAGGTGTCCATTCAAATTCCTCTTCTGCCACTGTGCCTCTGAGGACATAATTTCCAGGCTCGGACATTTCTATGAACGGTGCAAATCTAAGTGTGTTATTGTTAGCTATCATCAGTTTGAGTTTTCCCATAACTTCAACGGTGTCTCCTTTTGTAAGGGTTATCTCTTCCTGGTTCTTCATAGTTATTTTTTCAGGGGATATGGAGAATACTTCCATTTTTCCATAAGTATCACTTGAATTGATACTTGAGAGTTCATCAGATATCTGGAATACACCATTTATGAATACTGCATTTGTCTCTGTTCCTTTGAAGATGTCATCCAGATGTACCGCAATGATGGCTACTTCCTCATTTAAGCCCAAGTCTTTCTTATAGGTATAATCGCCATTCGATCCCACAAGATCTGTTTCTATGTGTTCTCCATTCTTGCTCAGGTCGATCAGCACTTTTTTTCCATCTTTATCTACTTCTTTTATTTCCAGTTCGTAGCCTTCTTCCAGTATAAGTGAGGAACCAGTGTACAGCGATTTTTTTTCATTGTTATCGATCAGTATTTTTGAAAGTTTCTCGTTGGACATAAGGCTGATATTATCGCTGAATTCACTGCCTGAATATCCAGCAAAATATCTTTCGGTCATAAAACTAATTGCTTGATACTCTCCCCAATCATGGTATTTGAAATCACTATTCAGTGGCCTTGTTTCATAGATCATATTTCCGGCACTGATCGTTCTTTTATCAGTATTGCTAAGATTTACCGTAAGATTTTCAGATCCTTCTCCCGTATTTACATTATAGTAAAAGCCAGAGAAACTTTGAGGTGTCCATGT
>MVQW01000202.1 GCA_002067265.1 Methanomethylovorans sp. PtaU1.Bin073
TGCATACAGATAGCAAAGGCTCTTATTCTACTCTTCGAACCCACCCTTCCTGAAAAGATGGAGATCGCCTGGAAACAGATAGGTATGGACTCAGATGTGCATACAGCAGGATATGAAGAAGCTCTGGTGCCTGTCGTAGCAGGTACAAAGCTTTCCAACCCCAGCATTCTCTTCGATAAGATCGAAGATGCCAAGATCGATGAGATGACTGCCATTTCCAATGAGAGGGTACGCAAAGCTCTTGCAAAGGAAGCAGGTATAATCGAAGAGGAGCCTGTGGTAGTTCCTCTGAAAGATCAGATCACCTACGAGGATTTTGCAAAGGTGGATATCCGTGTCGGTAAGGTCCTTAGTGCAGAGAAGATAAAGAAATCCAAGAAACTGCTAAAACTGATGGTCGATGTCGGTGAACCAAAACCCAGGCAGATAGTTGCGGGTCTTGCAGAGTACTATCAGCCGGAAGAACTTGTAGGCAAGATCGTCAACGTTCTTGTAAATCTCCAGCCTGCAAAACTTTGTGGCGTGGAGTCCCAAGGCATGCTATTGGCAGCTGATGCAGGCGAACGTGTGTCTCTGCTGACTCCTGACAAGGAAATGAAACCAGGATCTATTGTCAGATAAGGATAAAAAGAAAAATCTAACTCCAAATTTGGAGCCAGTACACAGGTGCATTTATAATTGCACCTGCTGTTAATTTTTATTGCCTTTTTCAAGCACCATCTCAAGGTAAGATGTCCTTATGGAGTCTTCCTTTCGGATGCCTAATGTTTCAAGAAATCTAAATATCTCTTCGCGGTGCTCTTCAATGTTACTTTCAGCCTGTTTCTCAACCTCGATGAATTCTCCAAGCCCTTCAACTGAATCAAGAGCAATCGTCATACCTTGACAGCTGAAGATTTCTCTTCTCTTACGGACTATCCCCGATTCAAAAAAACCAAGGGCTACAAGAATACTCCTTGCGCTGTCACCTTCTACTTCGGTTTCGAATTCCGGACGGGTCTTGGAAACGGAATCAAGCTTTTTTCCTTTATATGTGAGCACAGATCTTCCATCCACAGAGCGTATCCTCAATGCTTCGTCTGTTTCAGAAAAATCTCTCACAGGAGAGTTATAATAGGTATCCAGGTGTTTCTGGATACCTTCCGGCTTTGCACCCATAGAGGCAAGTTTCTCACGAAGTGAAATGTGGCTTGCCCGGGCTTTTACTTCTATCTCTATCATTTCACTCAGGCACGAACTTGGTGCCGTAATATATCATGCCTTTCTCGCCGCTCTGGCCAAGTTTCCTGAACACGGGTCTTACTTTCATGCCTATCTTCATGGATGCCGGATCACCTATGATCTGGCTGGTGAGGCTTGGTCCTTCTTCAAGTTTCACGATGCCAAGCACGTAAGGTGTCTGTTTCTCGAAACCCTCGGCAGCAGTGTGGATTACTGTATATGTAAGAATTTCTCCCTTTCCACTAAACTTGAAGTTTTCCAGTTTACCATCACGTCGGCATGTGGGGCACATGTTGCGGGGCGGATAGTAGTATGCTCCACAGTTAGTGCAGTGGGTACCTATCAGGTTATACCTGGCAACCTGTTTTCTCCAGAATCTCGGTACTGACATCGTGATCACCTGTCCCTCGAAAATATGTGTACTACAGCAGTGGCACCAGAACCTCCTACATTATGGGTCATACCAATCTCGGCTCCGTCCACCTGGCGTTTTCCGGCATCTCCGCGCAACTGTTCGACTATTTCCGCAGCCTGCTTGATACCTGTGGCACCAACGGGATGTCCACATGATTTAAGTCCACCTGATGTGTTCACAGGTATCTTACCTCCGATAGCTGTGTTTCCTTCTTCGGTGAACCTGCCACCTTCTCCTTTCTTGACAAAGCCAAGATCTTCAATAGCACAGATCTCTGCAATGGTGAAGCAGTCATGCACTTCCACTAGGTCTATATCATTGGGTGTGAGTTTCGCCATCTTGAAGGCTCTTTTACCTGCTTCTACACTAGCATCCAGGGTTGTGATATCCCTGCGGTCGTGAAGAGCAATGGTATCACTGGCCTGGCTTGTGGCTTTTACGTAAATTGGTGTATCAGTATATTTGTGGGCAATATCTGCAGGTGCAAGTATTACCGCTGCTGCACCGTCTGTAATGGGCGAGCAATCGAATATGTGCAGCGGATCAGCAACCATAATGGATTTCAGAACACTATCTACGGTTATATTGTTCCGATACTGTGCTATGGGGTTATGAATGCCGTTAGCGTGGTTCTTTACAGCTACCTGGGCCAGCTGTTCGCTGGTAGTGCCATACTTATGCATGTGCAACTTTGCTATCATGGCATAAAGTCCCGGGAAAGTTGCTCCCATTATGCCTTCCCATTCTCTGTCTGCGGCGGCTGCAAGGGCAGTCGATGCACTTGAGGAGGAGATATCTGTCATTTTTTCTACTCCGGCAGCTACTACTATGTCCTCATATCCAGATGCTACTGCATGTATACCTTGTCTAAGGGCTAATCCTCCGGAAGCACAGGCAGCTTCCACACGGGTTGCTGGCACATGGAGTTCCTTTGCAAGCCCTGCATAGTCTGCTATTAAAGCGCCTATGTGTTCCTGTTCTATGAACTGGCCACCGCTCATGTTACCTACTATGATCGCATCGATCTCTTCTCCGGTAACTCTGGCATCTTCCAACGCACCGACACCGGCTTCGGTAATGATGTCCCTTAAGGAAACATCCCAGTTTTCTCCAAATCTGGTGGTCTTTATACCAATAATTGCTACATCTCTCATTTTTCTCACCTCATGCCAGTCTTATTTTTCCCTTGTGCTTGGCATATGTTGCATAATCCACATATATTGGATCTGCCAGAAGCTCCATCACAGTAGGGGCTTTATTGCGTATCTCTTCTATCTTGTCAGTTACTGTGAAACTAAAAGCGTCTGCACCGGCACCTGATCCAAAAGCGGTGGCAAAGATCCTGTCCCCGGGTTTTGCCTGGTCAAGAGTTGCAGCAATTCCCATCATGCATGATCCTGAATATGTGTTACCAAGCTTTGGAACTACAAGGCCTGGTTTTATCTGTTCCTTGCTGAAACCCAGCATGGATGCTGCACGGGATGGGAATTTACCATTTGGCTGGTGGAACACAGCATAATCATAATCTTCTGGTTTTGTACCCATTTTTGCAAGCAGTCCTTTTGCTGCATTTGTTACATGCTTAAAGTATCCAGGTTCACCGGTAAATCGTCCTCCATGCTCCGGATATGGCATGCCTTCCCTTCTCCAGAAGTCAGGAGTATCAGTGGTAAAGGAATATGTGTCTTCAATGACTGCTACAAATTCTGACTCCTTGCTGCCTATTACAAAGGCTACACCTCCGGCAGCAGCAGTGTATTCCAGTGCATCGCCAGGTGCTCCCTGTGCAACATCAGATCCTATTGCCAATCCAAGATCTATCATTCCGGACTGCACAAGTCCCATACATGTCTGTATGGCAGCAGTTCCTGCCTTACATGCAAATTCATAATCTGCCGCTGTCAGGATGGGAGTAGCTTCCACAGCTTCTGCAACAATGGTACTGGTAGGTTTTACAGCATACGGATGGCTTTCGGATCCTGTGTATACTGCTCCTATCCTCTGGGCATCGATTCCTGATCTCTTTACTGCATTTCTTGCAGCTTCCACTGCAATAGTGGCTGCGTCCTCATCAAAATCAGGTAATGATTTTTCGTATACCATAAGACCTGATTTCAGGCTGTTGGCATCATCGCCCCAAACCCGGGCGATCTCGTCCACTTTGATCCTATATCTTGGGATATAGGCTCCATATGAGATTATCCCTGCGCTCATTTTTTCACCGATATTAAATATTAACTAAGTGTTATTCCATTACGTGGTACTGACTGTATTTTTTAAGGTTCTCGATCAATTGGTCGAGATCCATTGTGGTGGCTAAAAGAGGCAACCTGTCTATCTCTGCCATCTTTTTTGCCATGGGATCCAGTTCATTGCCTCTAAGTCCGTGTATTACCACTGCACCTGGCTTCAGATTTGTGACCCTTATAGCTACAAGTGGCGATTTCCCGGTTGTCACTTTTGTGAATATCAAAGCTCTTTCGGTACTCCATCCATAAAGTTTCTGAAACTCATGGGATGAAAGTTCGAGAATGGCTTTCTGGCTGTCAACTACTGTAAATCCATAGAGGGGTTTTTCTATACCCCTATTTACAAAATCAGCTTCTATCAGGCTTGCCAGTTTGGCAAGTTGCATAGGAAATGTGTACTCGTAGGTTGCGTAGACAGCTTTTGATGTGAGATCTGAGAAAAGTATACTTTCATAGGAATGTATCTTCTGTCCGCCTCTCAGTGAGTCTATTTCCAGTAGTGCCTCTACGATCCTGCTTACTATCAGCGTACCCGGGGATTTTCTCCTTCCACTTTCATAGTCACTTATAACTGAAGGGGATACTCCAAGGTAGCTTGATAGGTCCGTTTGGGGAATCTCGAAATTTAGCCTCCATTTTTTCAGAGCTTCACCTGGTTTCTCTGAAAGTGTTATTTCACCGGCCATCTTTTCTGCGAGACGTTGGCGTATATTCTCACGAGATGCATTGTCAGCCATTTCATATTCTAAACGAGGCATACTTATATATATTTAACGAACGTCGAATCGTCGATTGACGAACAAAAGGGAACCATCAACCAAAGTTGTATTCACTTATTTATATTAAAAATTCCTTATATTATATATACATGTCTTCTAATAACGCTGAACAAAACACAAACGTCTCTGACATAGTATTGTATCTAAAATGTCCACGAAAAGTATACTATTCAAAGCGTGCTCAAAAAACAAAGCCGAAGGATAATGTTTCCTTTGTTGAGCATCTTCTCCTTAAGGAGCTTGGATTGAGATATCCACAGCTTTTAGGGTATGTTTCGTCAAAAGCCGATGACAAGAAAGACAAAATCCAAAGCGTATTCAATGAAGTATGTACTGAATTAAACATCATATATGCTTCTGAGCTTGAAGGGGTTTCAGAAGAAACAGTATCTGAAGCCATTGAGAAAGTAAATGCCTGCCTTGGAGATGTTGCCCTTAATGTGGCAGAGCTGCTTGAGGATGCAATCAACATATCTTTGGCAAAGGCGTTGTGCGGCATGGAAATGCAGCCTGTGCTATATGGGTCAAAAATGAAAGTTTCCGGCATACCTGCGGGTGTAGTTGAACTCGAAGGTTCACCGGTTCCGGTTATCGTCAAAACTGGCAAGTGTCCGGAGTATGGAGTATGGGCAGATGACAGACTTCATCTGGCTGCATTTTCAATGCTTGTGCAGGAGATGCATAGTCACCCTATAGATGATGGAATCGTTATTTATTCAAGGTCTGGCTGCATAAGACCTGTGAAAATAAGAGCAAATGACAGAAGACAGGTTCTTGGAGTATGCAGTAACATAAAGAAGATCAAAGGAGGTTTTCTGCCCGAAAGAAAAGAGATACCTTTATGCCATGACTGTGAATATCTCGAAAGCTGTGATGTAAAATCATCCCTTGTGTCTAAGTTCTTCTGATCTTCGATCAAACATTTTCTTTTTTGTGTTCCCATCTTGCTTATATGTAATCAATGCCATCCATAAACTGTATCAGAATTCACTTTTTTTGGTAAGAATATGAAATTCATTGACAAGCTTTTTGGAAGGAAGAAGGTAGAAAATCTTCCTCTTAAATTGAAGATCGATGAGCTTCCTCAGTTCATCTCAGATGAATCTGAAAAAGAGTTCAATGAACTGAAACCCTTTATCCTCAAAAAGTACAAAGAGATCAGTAATTCACTCAATGAGATACCTGGGGTCATAGAAAGCCTAATTTCTGCCGAGGTTGTTGAAAATGCTAATAAGAGAGTGGAGAAAGTAGGGGATGCCAACAGGGATAATATAGTCAATAACCTGCGTTCTCTCCTTGAAAAAGTGGTAATTCCTGAGGATGCTTCTCTTCAGAGTGCTTTTGAATTCTGTATACTTGCCAAATCCACCCTTAAAACTGTTCTGGAAAATACACACCGAAGTCAGCTTTATATCAAAGCCATCTATCCCGAGAAGTCAGAGAACATCATCTCTGCACTATCAAAGCTTGAAGACCCAGTACATGAGTTATTAGAGGCTCTTAGGGACAAGAAAGCCAGAATGGATTCC
Organism: Methanomethylovorans sp. PtaU1.Bin073; assembly: GCA_002067265.1. The sequence continues at coordinate 6,194 of MVQW01000202.1, forward strand.
TTTGATAAGTTCTCTGAAGAGATCGGGAACTATAACCGGATGAAAAAGCATATTCAGGAAAGTAAGACTAAAGTAGAACATTTTGAATCCCGTATAAGTTCAATGAAAAAAGATATCATTGATGCTAAGAACCACCTTGATGAACTCGAAAACAGCCGGGAGTTTGAAAGGGCAAAGCAACTTGAAGATGAAGTCAGCTCTCTTAAAGAGAACTTATCATATGTAGATCATAATATTCAGAGATTATTCTCCCCTCTGTCCAAGGTATTCTCCAGAATGGAAAAGCAGGATAAAAGTGAGATATGTGTGCTCTCTCCTGAACACAGGCAAATTCTTGAACAGATCACACATGAGCCAGCTTCTGCTCTTGAGCATGATCTTGATTCTTTTTTTGCCGAGGTCAAACCCAGAATAGAGAACGGAAGTCTTGGCCTTAAAGATCAGATGTGTGAAAAAGCCATGCAACAGGTAGAGAAACTGCACAATTCCAAAGACCTGTCATCTCTAAGAGAAAAGAGAAAAGAATATTCAATACAGCTTGAAAGTGCAATGAACGAGTTGAACAGTCTGAGCGTTTACAGGGACAAAGAACAGCTTGTAAAGCAGATATCCCGCGATGAGCACATGCTAAAAACCCTAGAAGGTGATCTTGATACGGAAAAGAAGTACCTCGATTCTCTTACAGAAGAATGCCAGCTTTTGAGGTCAGGACTGAGCATGGAGATCAAAGGGCTTTTCGAGAAGGATATTGAGATAGAATATTGATGTGTGAGAAATTCCATCCTCAATGATTCTTACAGATTACCGTGCGAGG
>MVQW01000203.1 GCA_002067265.1 Methanomethylovorans sp. PtaU1.Bin073
CTTTTGTAGTGATATTTTCATCATTTTCAGGATTCTTAGGGCGTGCTTCACTAGGTCATCTGGATGTTCAGTTGCTTTTATTTACAGCCGTAGGTGCAATATTGGGTGCAATTCTAGGTTCCTGGCTCTTAAGTAAGAAACTTAACAATCGACAGATAAAGATAGCAATCGGAGTAATACTATACTTTATTGCCCTTAAGATGGGCTATGATTTGATAATCTAATGGCGAACTAACTTATAAATTGGTCTGATTTAGAATTATATCTAAAGTAAAGGTACTGTTCCTATTTATGCTGTATTTTTGCGTCAATCAATTTCTTAAGCAAAATCTATATCTATATGTATTTCAAATAATATTGAAATACCTTGTAGATTTCAAAATCACGATAGGATGGAATTAAAATGAAGTTGGAAATACTCGGAACTGGTTGTAAGAAATGTAAGATGACTAAGGAAATTGTAGACAAAGCAGTTGCTGAAACTGGGATAAAAGCTGAAGTTGTAAAAGTTGAGGACTTAGATAAAATAATGTCTTATGGGGTTATGCTCACTCCCGCATTGGTAGTTGACGGTGATGTGAAAATTGCAGGAAAGGTACCATCTATTGACGATGTCAAGAAGTGGATATTAAAATAATCCTTTTCTGTTATGAAACTGAGTTCATATATATCTTTAAAGGGTGTGAGGACAAATGACCGATACTGTTCCAAAACTGTTGATTGCAACCGATGGTTCTGATTATAGTCAGAATGCCATACTTCAGGGAATGGAACTTGCAATATTAATGGATGCAAATGTCTATGTTTTGTACGTTATTGACAAAAAAGCATATGTGCCACCTATATTGAAAACATCGATCCCTCTGGGTTCTAAATGGGATATCATGGAGGAAACGCTACGTCAAGAAGGAAATGAGGCTATTCAATATGCAAAGAAGGTTGCAGAGGATAAGGGAGTAGGCATTGAAACTGTAATTCTGGAAGGTGACCCGGCTCATACAATCCTTGAGTTTGCAGAACAGAATAAAGTAAATTTATTAATTATGGGAGCTCTTGGAAAGGGCGGATTAGAAAGATTCCTGCTTGGAAGTGTAGCAGATAAGGTTGTAAAACATTCAAAGATTTCTGTTCTTTTGGTTACAGATAAAATCTTCAATTCTTAATCTCCATGTTGTTGAATTCCACACTCAGATGAAGGCATTTTAAGAAGAAGTTGAATACAATGGTAGATGTATTTTATCCTTTACAATGGTTGGCCGATAAGCTTACCTATGACACTTTTGGCATTGCTCAAGGAACAGCCCTTGCAAGTAGTGTAAATTTCATAATCTACGATGTAATGAAGATTTTTGTTCTCTTATGCTTCATGATATTTTTTGTAGCATATATTAGGACCTATGTTACACCAGAGAAAACAAGGAGAGTACTTGGAGGTAAAAAAGGCATTCAATATAATCTAGTGGCATCGTTGGTTGGAACTGTTACTCCTTTCTGTTCGTGTTCTTCTGTTCCTTTATTCATAGGTTTTCTAGAAGCTGGTGTGCCACTTGGAGTCACATTTTCATTTCTCATTACTTCTCCTCTAGTAAATGAAGCAGCAGTTGCTGTGCTCTGGGCTACAATAGGACCTAAAGCAACGGTTATGTATGTAGTTTCTGGAGTAGTAATTGGTGTTATTGGAGGATACTTGATAGGTTTATTAAAAATGGAGAAGTACGTTGCAGACTTTGTGTATAAAATCCATTCCAAGCAAGTTGCAGAAACTAAATTGACCCGAAGGGAAAGACTTGATTATGCAGTAGATGAATTAAAAGATATTGTTGGAAAGGTATGGATATACGTTATTATAGGTGTTACTTTAGGGGGCATTTTCCATGGGTATGCGCCTGAAGGAATACTCGCGAAATATGCAGGCAAAGATAATCCTCTGGCAGTTCCAATAGCCGTTCTGATAGGAGTACCTCTCTATTCTAATGTTATGGGAATGATCCCTATCATGGAAAGCTTAATTGGAAAAGGTCTACCTGTTGGAACCTCACTTGCATTTCTAATGGGTGTTACTGCTTTGTCCCTTCCGGAGATAATTATTCTGAAGAAAGTATTGAAGAAAGAATTGATTGCAGCTTTTGTGACAATTGTAACAGTAGCCATAATCTTTACAGGGTATTTGTTCAATTATCTTCTATGAGATGAATTATGCAAATGAATTCAACAAAGAAACAGACATAAATGAGAGTGGATATGACTCTTAGAAGTCATCTGCTATCATTGCTTTGTGATATGCCATTGTAAGCATCTTATTCACAAAGCTGATGGCTTCTTCTTCAGAGTCTACCATTCTTATCGTTACTTGACCGTTCTGAAAAAAGTTCATTTCGATTATTCCACTTCTTACTGCTACCATGCCTAATTTTTCGGAATATTTACCATCTAAATATTTGGCTATCAAGGGAAGATCAGGTTCTTCATCCAGCTGTGCAATGATCCTCAACTTCCATGGGTCAGCTATGCAAGGAAAGATCTTTTCAGTATGTGCAACTCTCATTTCAGTTCCTCGTTACATATAGCAGTTTAAGTGGAAAGCACTTCAATAATAATTGAAATACTTTCTCCTTTATAAAAATTGCTTTCTAGTACAAGGTTTTTCATTGAGATTTCAGTTGCAACAAGATCCGTCTTCGCCTCCGCAGCAACATTCACCACTATCCATGTCTTTACCTTTAAGAGCAGCACCAATCATTGCCCATGCGCATCCTACCCCACTCTTTACTTCGATTGCCTGGACAGGGCAGTTTCGGGCGCAAGCGCCACACTCCATGCACGCGGATGGCTTTAAAAGTTCAACTTGTTCTTTTCCTTCTCCAAAGACTCCATGAGGACAGACCTGTGTACATCGCAAACAGTTGATGCACTTGTCAGGGTAGTATTGGAGAGTATTCTCACGATAAGAATTGAACATCAGATCACCTT
>MVQW01000204.1 GCA_002067265.1 Methanomethylovorans sp. PtaU1.Bin073
GAAGCCTGTGCCGATGGTGTCCTTACCCTCAAGAAAGAAACCAGATTTACTCATATATCCATCGACAAGATTATTGCTATCTGGGCTAAGTAAGGATCTTTTCTGATCCCTTACATTATTTATTCTTATGTTTTTTGATCTGTTTTCGGTATTGGTATCCAGAAACTAAAAGTGCTGCCTTTGCCCACTTCACTCTTTACGTTTACTTTGCCTCCATGCAACTCCACGAACTTCTTCACCAATGAAAGTCCAAGCCCTGTTCCTTCATATGTTCTCGAATCAGTAGAATCAAGCTGATTGAAAGGAATGAACAAGTTTTTCAATTGTTCTTCAGGGATACCTATTCCTGAATCTGTCACAGCCACCTCTACAGCATTATCTGTTTTCCGTACTTCTATTTTCACCAATCCCTTTTCAGGGGTAAATTTTACAGCATTGCTGGCCAGATTGTAAAGTATTTGCTTGAATCTGGATTTATCCGCATGTAAAGTTGATGCATCAGGATCAATTGTAAATTCAAGTTGGATGTTTTTCTTTCTTGCAATTGGTAAAATTATGGATTCCACATTCTTAAGAGCTTCATGTACAAAGAAGTCATCGTAATGTAGTCCCATTTTTCCGGATTCTATCTTTGAAAGGTCAAGTATATCATTTATAAGATCCAGAAGATGTTTTCCACTGCTGGAAATATGTCCTATTGATTTTATTTGTTTAGGATTTAGCTCTCCAAAAGCTTCATCGAGTAATAGATCGGCATAGCCGATGACAGCATTCAAAGGTGTTCTCAATTCATGGCTCATGGTAGCAAGGAATTCACTTTTGATTCTGTTAGCTCTTTCAGCCATCATTTTTGCTTCAAGGATCTCTTGTTCTGCATTTTTTTGCTCAGTGATGTCATCAACACTTAGCATTACCTTAGCATCGCCCTGGATATCAAGATAAGCAGTAGATAATAGGAGATGGCGGGTGGAAATTGTTCCATTTTGCAGAACATCCAGACTGCCCTCTACCTTATGAAAGTTCTCCCCGGTTTTAAAAGTTTCAGAAAATGTGCTACGTACGGGGCAGCTGTGGCATTCAGTATTCTTCCCACACCCATGTCCTTTAGAGGAATTTACACAGGAAAATAATTGCCCTCCCAATAACCCTAGCACTTCTTCCTTTTTTCTGCCGGTTGCTTCGACTCCTGAATAATTAATGTTCTCGACCCTTCCCTCCCTATTTATAAGCATCATAGTAATAGGTGCGTTATGGAAAATAGTATCCATCACATTTTTTTGTTTTCTTAGTTTATCTTCAGCTTTTTTTCGTTCGCTTATGTTGCGCGTGACACCTACGAATAATTTGAAATTTCCCACGTCATCATAAATAGGATTTACAACTACATCAGTCCATACTGTAGAACCATTTTTGCAGAACTGTTCTACTTCAAACACATAGGATGTTTCATTTGATATTCCTTCTTGGAGTTTTTTAAAAAAAGCTTCCATCTGCGCAGAAACAGTTTTCAACGATTCGGGAGTCAAAGTTTCCCACAAAGACCTCTTCATTGCTTCTTCAGGAGAGAACCCAGTCAATTTTTTGACAGATGGACTTACATAAAGGAATTTTCCTTCAGAATCCATTGTCCATATTGCATCATTTGCACTTTCAGCGAGCAATCGGAATTTCTGTTCACTTTCTTCAAGCGATTTTTGTGCAGTTTTATATTTTTTTATGTCCTCGGTGACTTTAATTTTCATTTCATAATTGTTGATCACATTTTTCGCTACATAGTACAATTCATTCTCATCTAATGGTTCTTTAATGTACCATGCAGATTGTGCATTATTCAGTTTGTTAAAAAAGTTCTCATCAGGATTTGAGACAATGAATATCGAAGGTATTTCAATATTATTTGATGTTTCCAGTATTTTATCAAAGAGGTTGCAATTCTCGGCAGAATGGAAGTATATTATAATGTCAGGTTTTTTTACAGACAGTGATAGTATAGTTTCCTCATCATATTGATATATTATGGATAGGGATATTCCCAAGCTTTCCAGCTTTTTTTTAAGGTTTTGATCGATTATGCCTTTACTATCAAATACTATAGCTTGAAGCATTTGTATTTCCTCTTAAAAAATCAAAAACTCAAACATCAAAGTTAAACCTTAGTTTTTAGTTTCCACAACATATCTCAAATATAATCGTTTGTATCTATATTATTCCTTCTATATAACTCTTTGATGAAACTCCTTTCTATATCTAAAATAGTTAGCTCAGAACTTTCAATAAAATCCATATACTTTCTTAATCCATTCTATTTATGGACTTGATCACTTTCTTCATCTACTCTTTTGTATCAATCTTCGTAATAGTAAGTCCCTTGGATGGAGTTGTGACTTTTGTATCTATGACAAGCGGGATGGGAAATAAACAAAGACAGATACTTGGAAGAAAGGCTGTTTTTCTTGCATGTGCTATTTCTCTTTTCTTTGCGCTGACAGGTGACACGATGCTCAGGTTGTTCAGCATCAATGTTGACTCTTTGAGGGTTGCAGGAGGGATACTGCTGTTCAAAGTGGCCTTTGATATGATGATGGCACATATATCAAGGGAAAGTATTACTCCAGATGAGATTCACGAATCTTTAGGACGAGATGACGTCTGGGTCTTTCCCATAGCTCTACCCATATTGGCAGGACCTGGATTAATAACCACTGTTATAGTTTTGATGGACAGCACAGATCTTGTTCTCAACAAGATGATAGTGTTAGCTGCCATTGTATTGACCTT
>MVQW01000205.1 GCA_002067265.1 Methanomethylovorans sp. PtaU1.Bin073
CTATCGTCATCTTATGAATATCAGTTACAATGATGCCTTATTCTTCGTGGTAACTCCAAAATCAAATCATTTATCCGCATTTATACAACTTCCAGATTCCACCGAATGAGTTGGAAGGAATGTTTTTCCTCGTACAAGAGACATGAATATCCCCACTATACAGAAGATGGTGAACAGAATGAATGCATAATGCAGGCTTGCAACGAACTGGGGGAAATATTCAGGCGTTATCTCCACAGGACCAGTAACAATTGCAAAGATCATCATAGCAATGCCCATTGAAAGCATTTGCCCAAGGAGTCTCATCGTTCCATTCATTCCAGATGCTACGCCATAAAACCTCTTATCCACCGAACTCATGATAACATTGGTATTTGGGGATGAAAATAGCCCAAAACCAATACCTAGCACTATGAGAATACATATCATATACCATATAGGAGTCGTCTCTGAGATGAATGTCAGGAAAAAGAGACCTATAGCAGTAAGTGCCATTCCCGTGGATGCAATGAGACGCGGTTCGATACGGTCCGACAGTCTGCCGGCAAGAGGAGATACCATAGCCTGAAACACCGGTTGGGCTATCAAAATAAAACCTGCATGTTCTGCTGTGAAGCCCTTTGTATACTGCAGATCAAGGCTCAAAAGGAAAGTAACTGCATAAGTTGCACTGTAGTTGATAAGTGCTGATAGGTTCGAAAGAGCAAAAACACGGTTCTTTGTGAGCAAGTTCATGTCAAGTACAGGAAAACGTATGCGTTTTTCGTACAGGATAAAGAAAATTGATCCTATAATTCCTGCTGCTAGAAGAGAAGCACCTTCTATATCCGGGAGTAAAGAGAAACCATACATCACTGCAACTACTGACAAACCATATATAAGAGACCCTGTGAGATCGAATTTTTCCCCTCTGCACTCAGCCCATTCGCCTTTAAGCTTCCAAAGAATAAGAACAATCGCTAGAAGACCTATAGGAACATTTACAAAGAAAATACTCCTCCAGCCAAAGTGCTGGGTCATTATACCACCAAGAAAAGGACCAGTTGAGAGTCCTATGTAAACAGAAGTGATATAGATACCGAGAGCTTTTCCACGTTCTCCCGGCGGATAAACTGAAGTAACTATGGCAACTCCTGTTCCAAAGATCATGGCGCTTCCTAATCCTTGAACGACCCTGATAGCGATCAACATCTCTGTAGAAGGGACCATGGTCATAGCCAGGGAAGCAAGACTGAAGATCGTTATACCGTACAGAAATACCTTTTTTCGCCCATATATATCAGCAATCTTTCCAAACGGAACAAGGAATATTGCTGAAGAGAGAAGATAAGCAGTTGCAATCCATGACAAAGAGATTGCATCCATGTGGAATTCCGCACCCAGCGTAGGCAGTGCAATATTCACTGCTGAACCATCAAAAGGAGTGATGAATCCAGCAAGTATCGCGATCATAAGCACAATTTGTTTTTCAGTTTTTTGTGCAGACGTAGACGGATTTGGACTTGAATCCGAAACATCAGAAGATGAAACAATATTACCTACTTTTTTAACCATGTATATCACTGATCAGCAATGTTAGAAGCTACTCAAAATATGAAAGGAGAGAAAGGAGTTGCTGTTTAATTCATAATTCAAAGCCTTATTACTACCTCTAATATCTCTCTAATGTATCTCTTTAATTAGATCCACCCGAATAATCGCTGGAAAAGTCCAACTTCTTTTACCTCTATAGGAGCCTGTAAAGTATCTGAGTATTTGATGTCTCCATCCATGGTTTCATATCTTATAACAGTATCAATACCATATACCTTAGCCACTGATTCACTATCTGCCTTAATTTTAAGCTTTGCAACGGCCGTACTGCCAGGAGCCATGCTGGGTATAAATGCCACACTATCCGTCGTGCTTAAAGGATCGGATGGATTTGCTATAATCTTTACATTCTTTGCTTCTTCTTCACCTTTATTCTTAATTTCCACACTAATTACTTCTTCTCCACCTGGGTAAAGACTGCCTGTAGTGCTGACTATTTCAAAATCAGCCTGGTCTTTAATGATCACTTTTAATGTTTGGTTCTGCACCATCATTCCATACCAGCGATTTACATCGTAGGTCTGAGCAGTAGCATCAGGATCCATTACCTGCACATTCTTCTGGTAATCATAGGAAAGGTTCAGATAAAGGTTGTACTCTCCAGCCTTTGCGTTCTTATCAATTTTTATATCGAATTTTGCTGGCGAGACAGAGTTTTGTCCACTTTTTATGGAACCTATCTTTTGACTAACTGATTTTACCTCAATAGGGCTTCCCGGATCTGCTGAAAGAGAAGCAACTATGCCTGTGGCATCCACCACAGCACTCTCAAGTTTCATTTCGGTCTGAGCGCCATATATCTCGTCTGCATTATCGGGAGTTCTATCATTCTCAAATCCTAACAGTTTGCCATTGTTCATCAGATCAATGTTCAAAGTGACTGTCTGACCTCTGTCAAATTGATTGCTGCCGATGATAGTAGCACTTATGTCAGGACTACCATCTACATTGTAGTAATTTTCTCCAAAATCGAAGCTCTGAGATACACTATAAGCACTCAGGGTATCATAAGCTCCTGCAACACCTGATATCATTAAAATCAATAAAGTTGTTACTATAATCATTTTCTTCATTTTATGCTTCCCTCCTGAAAAGATGGACACCTGCTGTAAAAGTAACGAGTGCAAAGAGAGAGAGTATTATCAAATCTGTGGAAATCGCACTCAAACCCTGCCCTTTGACCATGATAGTACGCATAGCATCGTTTGCATAGGTCAAAGGCATTAAGTAGGCGATATACCGCATCCAGTCCGGTACTGAACTTAAGGGGAAAAAGACACCCGTAACAAACATTGATGGAAGAGTTACCAGCATGTTAATCTGGAAGAAGGATTCCATGTCATCAGCTCTAGTTGACATAACTATTCCCATACCCACACCACCAAGAGTGAATATAATAAGTACCAAAGCAACAAGCAGCCAGCTACCGTTCATATGGAATCCCACGAGGAAATACGCTGCCAGTATGAGGACAACAGCTCGGGCTAATTGTAATATAAGCTGATAGATTGTTTTTCCGAGGATCACCGATCTCCTGCTGACGGGTGTCATCAGGATACGAACGATGGTACCATCTTCTTTTTCACCTGCAATGGCAGAACCTGTGGTCGCCACAGAACCCATAAAAATAGTAAGGGCTATAACAGCTGGTATCAAAAAATCCAGATACTCAAGATCGCCATAGATATTTGGAATATCCAGAGAAACAGAACCTTTTTCGGCAAACAGTTGTTTCATGTAGTTTACAATAATACCAGTTGTTGTAGTATCTGAGGAATC
>MVQW01000206.1 GCA_002067265.1 Methanomethylovorans sp. PtaU1.Bin073
TATTTCACTAAAGTATTCAGCAGCTTTCTTATACTGTTGATATACATCTTGTATCTTTAATTCCATTTCCTGTCCTGGATAAATACCCACTCCATCCACCAAATCCCCGGCGACAACAAGATATCGGACTTCTTTGGACAATTCAGCCATTGCCTCATTGTCAGTATCGCCTTTTAGAAAATCAATAAAACGATACCATTCATCCTCCAAAAATGTGGAACTGCCTATATGAACATCAGAAGTTAACACAGCTTTGCCGTATGATCTTTTTCTTTCTCCAAGAGTGTTCGGAAGATCAGGAATAGTGATCTTTTTAGCTATGAGTAACTTACCATCGTTAGTAAGAGCGCCTGTAATACCTACTACTTCATCCAGTACGAACCGACTCGCAAGTTCGAATAGCTCTTTATCAGCCATTCGGACTAACACCGAGATGGAACCTGTAGTATCTTCAAGTTCTATCATCTTATGACCATTACTCGTGCTTTTGAGGCCTGAGATCATGCCAATGATAGACACTTCGTTCATATCCTTGTCCATACCCTCACGGCGGCCTGAACTCTTATTACGATACTTGTTAAGGCTTTCTATAGGCCTTGAATTTAACCTGCCCCTGATCATCTCGCTTAACCTGCTATATCGATTCCTGAAAAACTGGACAAATTCCATATATTCTCCTACACACGTAGAATTATCTGTGATGTCCATTAAAACATCAACAGGATTTTCAGAAGTATTGAATTTAACAGCAGAGCTTTTTGGAGCAACTGTTTTAGGAATGATATGACCATTATCATGCAAAGATTTTTTTTCAAGAATTGCAGACTTTTCCTGAGAACTATTTTCTTCAATGAGGCCATTAATATGCTCTACATCCACTACTAATACAGAAGGATCCATATTTTTTAAGATGCGATCCATAAGACTGTGCGGATTGCAATGGCAACATATCAACTCCACAGCATTGGGGCTTATTTGATATCCTTCTTCCAGGAAAACGGTAATCACTTCTATCTGATTCATAGAGGATCGGATGTTACAAATAACAAAATATTTTTTTCACAAATTTTCAATCCCCGGAGGATCCAAGGAAAGTAATGTGGCCTATATGCTATGTTCTTATATAGTTGTAATGGGAAGGAAGAAACTATTATAATTCTTATCTGAAGGCATCCGGTGAAACAATGGATCTAAAGGAAGGTATTAGAACTTTTCGAGAAAGTGATAATTTTTTCATTTCATTAGCCAGAGATATACTGTCTGTGGCAGCAGCGGTGTTAGCGTTCTCAACCATTTCATACATAATATTTGGTATGTGGACGCCAATGGTCGCTGTGGAATCCGGTAGCATGGAACCACACATGAACATCGGAGATATTATTTTTATACAAAACATAGAAAGGACATCGGTAATAACAAATGCAGATGCATCTAGTGATTATATGTCATTTAAGGAAAATGGGGATGTTATATTATACAGGCCTTATGGAAGAGAAGATGTAACACCCATTATTCATAGAGCCATGTATTTTGTAAAAGCAGGCGAGCCTATGTGGGAAGGAGGGCCAGTAGCTCCCCATGACGGTTATATCACTAAAGGTGACAATGAAAAAACTAATATGGTGTATGATCAGCAAGGACAAATAAGTTATCTGACACCAGTAAAAGAAGAGTGGATAATAGGAGTGGCCAGATATCGCATACCTTACATAGGAAAGATAAGGCTGATGTTGCCTTTCTGATATTTTTTCCAGAAAACAACATCATAAGTGCATTTGGGTAGTTATAACCGGCTTAAAGTTTTCAAGTGGTTTAAGCCTGTAGTCCTCGAAAAGTACACGCTGTGTACTGGATACAGGAACGCTCAAAACTATTTCTTTTGTTCTTCCGTATCTGCCTTTGCTCACTACCAGAGCATTAACGATACCAAGCATGTCGAGTTCTGACATAAGGTCAGTCACACGTCTCTGAGTGAGAATATCCATATCTACAGTAATGCATAGCTGACGATAAACATTGTATACTTCTCCGGTGGTAACGTTTTTATAACCATTATTTCTTAAGTTTATAATAGCACAGAGTGCAAGTTTTGACTGCGTAGGAAGAGTCTTAACAACTTCAATGACACGATCAACCTCTATTTTATCTTGGGCACGTCTTACATGTTCTTCCTGTACACACGGTTTCTTTTCGCGCTCAGCAAGCTCTCCTGCAACTCTCAAAAGGTCTAATGCACGCCTTGCATCACCATGTTCCTGAGCTGCAAAAGCTGCGCATAAAGGAATAACAGTTTCTTCAAGAACACCTTTTTTATAAGCTATTTCTGCTCTTTCCACAAGAATGTCACTTATCTGATCTGCATCATATGGTGGAAAAATAATTTCTTCTTCTCCTAGAGAGCTTTTTACCCGTGGATCCAGAAACTCAGTAAATTTAAGGTCGTTAGAAACCCCGATCATACTCACTTTTGCCTGCTTGAGATCAGAGTTTGCTCTGGAAAGATTATAAAGAACATCATCACCTTTTTTTACAAGTTTATCTATTTCATCAAGAATAATAATTATGACTTGCTTTTTCGAATCTACAGCCTCTTTGAATTTTGCAAAGACTTGATCTGTAGGCCAACCAGTCATTGGAACATCTTCTCCAAACTGCCTTGCCAGATTGGCAAGCAACCTGTATTGAGTATCTATGACCTCACAGTTAACATAAACTACGCTGCACTGTACATTAAGTTGTTCGCCTATTCTCTCCAGCTCTCTGCCTACATGCCGGGAAGCAGCTGTTTTACCAGTACCTGTTTTTCCATAAATAAGAATGTTAGAAGGAGTATCGCCCCTCAGAGCCGAGACCAATATAGTTGCAAGACTATTAATCTGTTCATCTCTGTGCACTAAGGTGTCAGGAGTATATGTTGGCCTTAAAACTTCCTTATTATTGAAAATAGGTTCAGTCGCCAGTAATTCCTGAAACAGACCGTCTAAAGCTTTGTTTTGCATTTTGATTACCATCCTACCACTGATCCTGGATCCAACCTGCAAACGTGAAATAACCTCAACAGGTTATCTAAGATGTTTGCATAATAGAAAACGCTAAAAAGAGAAGGCGTAAACTCTCCTATAACTTAGCGCTTTTGAATATAATGATGATCTATGTAAGCAAGTGAATCCTTTATCTCATCCTTTTCCAATTGCTACAATGGAAATTAGGGTTATTAATAGTTATGGTGAATACCCCTTTGTTTCCAGTGCAAGATTTTATAAAAATAGAGTGAAATAGAAAAATCAGTAACACGTGCCTTTTTCATTTTTTGAAGAAAAGTGATGTATATCTAGTCAGGTACTTCAAATGGAAGTCAAAATTCTAAACCCCTTTATTTCCACTGGAAGGTTTATAAAAGAGGGACACCCTATTATTTCCAGTGGAGT
>MVQW01000207.1 GCA_002067265.1 Methanomethylovorans sp. PtaU1.Bin073
TTTTGAAGTTCAGGGTTTCATAGAATCCCTCTTTACCTGGGGAAGCATATAATATGAAGTTAAATTGTGGAATGCTTTTTAGAATGCTACTTACAATAATTCTGCCCAAGCCTTTGCCTTGATATGCCTGCGATACCGCTACATCGTATATCGCTGCCTGGTATGCATAATCTGAAATAGCACGACCAAAGCCGATAAGTTCATCGTCGTCATATACAAATAAAACTACGCAGCTGTTCTCAAATGCAATTTTATGTATCTTACCTTCAAAATGTGCCATATCAACACTTTCCAAAATTGAAGATACACAATCCCAATCCACATTTGAACAATCGTACTGCAATCTTATAGTCATATCTCTGTCTCTATTTCTCATAATCACATTTTATTCATGTCTCAGTGCATCCAGTGGCCTCATCTGGGCAGCTTTCCAGGCAGGATATACTCCTCCTGCAACACCCGTCAGTATGCCGAATCCAATTCCCAATATGATATAAGCGATGCTTGATGGTGCGAATAGGTATGATGCCTCCTTCATTATAAGGACAGTTATCAAAAATCCGCCTCCAAAACTCAATATTCCTCCTATGAGGCTTGCAGACGTTCCTAAGAACAGGGCTTCCAGCAGGAACATCTTAAGCACATCTTTTCTTGAGGCTCCTACTGCTTTCATTATTCCGATTTCACGGGTGCGCTCCATGGTGGACATGAGCATCACATTAAGAATGCTGACTCCTGCTACTAGAAGGGAAATAGAACTTATTCCCATAAGGAAGAGTGAAATGTACCTAGAGATCTCATTAATACTGTCAAGGATACTGTTAGTTGCAAGTACGAACACTTCTTCGTCTTTCTTGTTGAGTCTATCTTCAAGATTAGTTTTAACGATGTCTATCTCTTTTATATCCTCAACCTGGATTATCACATTAGTATAACCTTCATCTGTGTCCTCATAGATTCGTGTAAACATTTGGGGATCCATAAAAACGGCGCTATCAGCGCTGACATCAAAACCTATTCCACGCTCCTTGAGAATCCCTACTACCCTGAACTTTGCATCTTCTACAGTTATTTTTCCTCCGATATTTACCCCAAGATCTTCTGCAATTTGTGATCCGATCACGCAATCTGAAGAACCTCGCTTGTACATACGCCCGTTTTCTATCTCCACAAGGTTGAGAAGATCCTCACTTTCTATCCCATATACAGTTGCATAGGTTTCTTCATTCTTGTATTCTGTTTTTGAACCGCTTGAGTAAACGGGTATAAGGTTCTCTATACCTGCAACTTTCCGCATCTTATCCACTTGCTTTTCAGTGATTGCAGTGTCACCAATTCCAGGGTAGACTATAAGTTCGTTGCCAACATCACCCAGAGAATCTGATACAGACATCTTCAGGCTATTCCCCAGTATTCCCATGGAAGAAATTGCAATTACTCCTATTATTATTCCAACAGCTGCAAGGACGGTGCGTGCCATATGCCTTTTTAGATTTCTTTTTGCAAGTTCAGCGTACATATTACGTTTGAAATACTTACTCTGAAGTTTCAACGATCTCACCGTCCCTTATGACAACATTAGTGTTTGCATACGCTGCTATCTTTTGGTCGTGCGTGACCACAATAACTGTGGTTCCATGAGAATTCAGTTCTCTTAGAAGTTCCATCACACTCTTTCCAGTCTTTGTATCCAGGTTGCCTGTGGGCTCATCGGCTAAGAGGATAGGCGGAGAATTAGCCAGTGCCCTAGCAATGGCAACTCTTTGCTGTTGTCCTCCTGAAAGTTCACTGGGTTTATGCTCGGCAAATTCAGGGCCAAGGTTTGCCCTTCTTAAAAATTCCATTGCCCTTTTACGGCGCTCTTGTTCCGGGATCCCGGTAAATATCATAGGCATTTCTACGTTCTCTACGGCAGTGAGAGTAGGTATCAGATTAAACTGCTGGAATATGAAACCAATATTGTTTCTACGTATTTCGGTAAGCTGGTCGTCATTGAGCAGAGATAGGTCTGTGCCATTGATCTTCACCGTACCTTCCGTAGGCTGATCAAGGCAGCCAATAAGGTTAAGCATTGTTGATTTCCCTGAGCCGGAAGAACCCATTATTGTCACAAAGTCGCCTCTTTCAATTGAAAGATTGACACCGTTAAGAGCATGTATTCGGCTTGCTCCTAGCTGGTAGATCTTCTTCACACCAGTGAGCTGGACTATCGGACCTTGCATGGATGCCCCTTTCATTCTGAGTTTTTATTTTTCTTCCAGGAATATACTATAATGCCAATAACTGCAATACACACAACTGCAACAAGACCAATAACCATAAAGGGTATACCTTCATTATTGCTGGATATAGGAACTACACCTTTTTGGACAGAAATATTCTCATTGATATAAGCATAGGCATTGTTCGTATTTCTGAACTCTATTAACAAGGGTATTTCATCCACATTGTTTCCCTGTGTGGAAGCAGACAGTTCAAAACTGCTGAAATCATCACTTTCCAGAGTGCCTACAAAATACTTTTCATAGGGCTGCACTGGCGTGACATTATCAGTTGCCATTACAGATATCATGACGTTCTTTGCATCTGTGGTCCCGAAGTTATTGATATCTCCTGTAATGCTGTACACGTTTCCGGCAGATTCTACCTCTAGGGCTGAGAGTATAAGTGCGGACTGATCCACCACGTCTATACTGTAGTTAGTATCAGATGAAGTATGCAGATTGTCTCCATT
>MVQW01000208.1 GCA_002067265.1 Methanomethylovorans sp. PtaU1.Bin073
ACATAACCTACAATCTGTTCATGTTCCTCTGCTACCATTATCTCCCAGTTATCATAAAGTTCGTATCTTATAGTAATATCTGGAGAAAGATCTGCCACCATAGCCAGTTTTTCGTTACCTTGTGGGCTCATTTTTTCAATGTTAAGTAACGCATCGTTATCGCTAGATATAAAAGGTCTGATTAGTACCATATGTTGTCCCCCAACCTCACTTTGTTGCCATATGCAAAAATTAGACCATTGACTTAACTCTTCTTTTCGTCAAGCTGTTAAGTTCCCCTCTAAATAAAGGTTGATTTTAGTAAATATATAGTTTTGGCAATATTTGAAAATTAAATTAAATAAAATGTAGATAAAGAGCATGGAATTAGTGATTTATTTAATGCTAAAAATTTAATCGGATTTATAAAGAAATCTCCACTTAATTATATATACTATTAGACGGAAATCTATGTCCATAGGTCGACGGATATTTTGTTCAGAAGATATTTATACTAATGCATAGTTAATAAAGTCATTAACAGATTGAAATTGGTCATTGATTTCCAAGACAAAAATTGGAGGTTTATGCTATGGAAAATATAAAAACAACTATAGTCAATTACCTAAAAGACAATTCTTTTATGGACAAGAACGCCAAGTTGACAGATACCGATTCTTTAACTCAGAGTGGGATCATAGATTCAATTGGTTTACTCGAATTGTTGGATTTCCTAAGTGAAAAATATTCAATAGAAATTCCTGAAGACATGCTTATCCCGGAAAATCTTGATTCATTAAAAGGATTAACTAATCTGGTAACCAAACTTACAAAGTGAGATAATGAAAATAGATGCATATCTTACAGAGCATGCCAGAAAAACACCTTCTCGCATTGCCCTAGAAGAGGGTAATAATTCCATTTCATATGGAGCCCTTGAAGCTAGTGTTAATAACATAGCTTCAGCTATGCGGGAATTTAGGCATTGTAGGTTTGCAATACTTGAAGAGATGGGCATACAGTATATAAAAATGCTCATGGCAGTATACAGATCGGATAATATTGCTATTCCTATGCCGATCGAAATGCCTTCATCCAGTCTGGAAAAGATACTTGATGCTGGTCATATCAGGAATATAATTACAACAGAGACACAGTATTCTAAATTCGGGGAAGCTTTTTTCGAGCGTTTTGGGACTGTCATCGTCGTTTCTGATGATAATTCCTTGAAGTTTTTACGCAAAGAAATATTAGTAGAGTCCAATCACCCTGAATTGAGACTTGTATTGTATACTTCTGGTACTACCGGTATTCCTAAAGGTGTGATGTTAAGTGATAAAAATATCACTACAAATGCAGCAGCAATTATCGAAATACTAAATCTCACTTCGGCTGATAAAGCAGCACAGGTAATATCCCCACACCATGCTTTTGGAAATTCAATCATTAATTCCCATTTGATGTCAGGTGGATGCATCTCTATGGGGAATATGAAGTTCATAGGCTCAGTTTTTGGTTTAGTTGAATCAGGTGTCACTGTATTCTACGGTGTACCCAGTACATATCGTATACTTTTGCGTTATCCGGATAGGTTCAAAAAGGCATTTTCTAATGTCAAGATTGCTGCCTCAGCAGGCGGAGGTATGACCAAACAGATTGTCAGGAACATAAAGGAATTGGCTCCTGGCATCGAGATATTACCGATGTATGGTCAAACTGAAGCTACAGCAAGGCTTGCATACGTGCCAAAGGAAGATGCTGAAGAGTTCATCGAAACTATAGGCAAGCCAATTCCAGGTGTAATTCTGGATGTATTTGATGATAACAGAAACCCTGTAGGACCAAATATCACAGGTGAGCTGGTTGCTAAGGGTGACAATATACTGATAGGGTATCTGGATAACGAAGATGCGACTAAAAAGAAAATAGTAGATGGATGGATGTATACCGGCGATCTCGCGCAGAAGTTACCTAATGGCTACTTCAAATTAATGGGACGTAAGGACGATCTCCTTAAAATAGGAGACCATTTGGTAAATCCAAGAGAAATAGAGAAATCTATTGAGAACAACAATAAAGTCTCTGCAGTTTTTGTTGTGCCAGTACCTCATGATCTAATGGGGACTGCCATAAGTCTCATGGTAATACCTGAGCCAGAAACTGATATTGACGTTTTGTTCAAGTTCTGTCGCAAGAATCTTCCGTCTCACTTACATCCTAAGGAGATTCTCTTTATTGAACGCCTTCCATTAACTGAGAACGGTAAGATATCCAATCGATTGATTATAGAGGAATACAAAAATGTCAAAAATTGTATGTAAAAAATGTGTCCTGGATTCTGATATCCCAGGTATAACTATCAATCCGGAGACTGGTCTCTGTCATTTCTGTGAAACTTATAAACCCTTCACCGAAGCTCAAAAACAACAATATTTGGCAGAGATGGAAGAGATATTTGATAGAATTAAAGGCAAGGGTGAATATGACGTAATCTATGCATTATCTGGTGGAAAAGATTCGTCCTACACTCTCTATAAGCTCAAAAAAGATTATCCATTCCTGAAAGTCTTGGCTGTTCTGTTCAATAATGGTTTCATATCTGAGAATGCGATTGAAAATGCCAAGAAAATGTGTGAGATCACAGGATCTGACTATTATGAACTGACGATGGACAGGAAACAGCTATGTGATGCTTGGAAAAAAGCTGCTGATTCCGTGGATGCATTTCCTAAATTTGCTAAATACAGAGCCAGTGATATCTGCAACACTTGCATCAGTATCATCAAGCAGAAGCTGATAGAAAATGCCATTGCAAGAAATGCACCTGTCATAATATTTGCTTTCACAGCTGGACAAGCTCCTAATCCTATAATCAAGTTGAACTATAATTTCATCAATCTATCAAGAAATCTTTTCGAAAAACAGCTTGAAAAAATTGGCATTGATGACAAAGATGAAAGCTTCATGATCAAAAAGTCAGTTATTCAAAATATGGACAAAAGCAATCCTCCTATGATCATCCATCCTCTATGTATGTGGGATTATAATGAGGATATGGTAGTTGAGACTGTGACTAAGGTCGGCTGGAAGCCTCCAAAACTCAATGACAGCAACTCTACCAACTGTAAATTGAACTCCCTTGCCTGTCATAACCACCTGCAAAA
>MVQW01000209.1 GCA_002067265.1 Methanomethylovorans sp. PtaU1.Bin073
AATTCAAATTTAATGGAGTCTTCTATCAGTGTATATGGCTATCGTCATAATGTAAACAAGACAGCCAATATCAGTCAGGCCATAAGGAGGATACGCATACTTGGCTGTATATCCCTTGAACTATGTTATGTTGCCTGTGGAAAGTTAGATGCATATATAGATGTGAGGGGCTCTTTGCGCCTCACAGACGTTGCAGCAGGCAAATTGATTATAGAAGAAGCAGGAGGCATGGTGACTGATGAAAAAGGTTGTAAGCTCTTACTTAATGATAATTTTATAAATCAAGTTTATATGGTAGCCACAAACGGTATATTCCACCAGAGTATCCTTGAAATTGCAGGGAGATGATGAGATGGTCAAGAAAATAGGAATCGTATCAAGATATGACAGACCTGAAGCACTTGAGATGGTAGAGACAATTATGACCCGTTTCAGGAATGAAGTTGATATATTCCTCGCCCCCAGGACAGCTCAACATCTGAAGAATAAGCACCCCTGCATGGCAATAGATTCTATGCGAAAAGCAGGAGTGGAGCTTATAATAGTAATTGGAGGAGATGGAACTGTACTTCGCACTATCTCCAAAATGGATGATCCTCTGCCTTTGCTCGGTATAAATATGGGTACATTGGGATTTTTGGTAGATGTGAAACCTGAGGATGCCATTGAAAACATCGAAAATGTACTTAAAGGTTTTACCTACATAGAGCTTTCAAGGCTTGCTGTAAAGCTTAATAATGAAAATCTTCCATGTGCCACAAACGAACTCGTACTCATAACTTCAAGAGCTGCAAAAATGCTCTCTTTTAGTATATGCGTAGATGACTCTCAGATAGATGAGCTTCGGGCTGACGGCGTGGTAATAGCAACACCTACTGGCTCTACTGCCTATGCAATGAGTGCAGGAGGCCCTATCATTGATCCTAGGGTAGATGCGACATTGATAGTACCTCTTGCTCCATTTAAGCTTTCAGCAAGGCCCTGGATCGTACCTGGC
The DNA here is from genome assembly GCA_002067265.1 of Methanomethylovorans sp. PtaU1.Bin073. The sequence continues at coordinate 998 of MVQW01000209.1, forward strand.
AGCAGTAAGATCAAGCTTACAATGACAATTCCTGAAAAAGAGGCTGCTGTTGTACTAGATGGGCAACACACATACCATGTACATGAACATGATGTAATAACTCTCACAAGAGCTGAGAATCCTGCACGTTTTGTGAAAATGCCACTCGACGGCTTCTACGAGAAAGTGAAAAGTAAGCTTTCCTGAAATTTTCCTTCATTTCCTTTCAAATGGTAGCACCATACCGGTCATTTGGGTTATAATAGTATCGCTTGATTGCGAAAATTATATTTAATATCCTTGCGAATTTGCAGCTATAGAAACATTAAGACCTTTTTGAATGTGATAGATATATGGATATACATAAAGATTACTCACAGAACGAATTGATGCGTTTCCTTAATCTAAAACCCCTTGATATCGAAATATGCGATGTGACATTGCGCGATGGAGAACAAACTCCTGGGGTGGTCTTTACAAGGGAAGAAAAAATGGATATTGCAACCGAACTGGATGCAATCGGTGTAGATATAATAGAATCTGGCTTCCCCGTGGTCTCAAATACCGAAAAAGAAATTGTCAAAGACATTGCTAATATGGGACTCAATGCCAAGACATGTTGTCTGGCACGTTCCAAGGTGAGCGATGTAGAAACTGCTATTGATTGTGACGTAGATTTTGTGAGTATATTCATTGCAATGTCAGAGCTTCATCTGAAGTACAAATACCACAAAAGCTATGAAGAAATGTTCGCTCTCGCCATGGAAGCAGTGCAATATGCAAAGGATCATGGATTAGGAGTAAGGTTTGCTGCTGAAGATGGTAGCAGAACTGATATAGAAACTCTAAAACGAGCTTTTCTTGCTGCAGAGGAATATAAGGTCAACTATGTCAGCATCGCGGATACGATCGGTATTCTCAACCCAAGCAGTACATATTATCTTGTGAAAGAGATAAAAAAGGTTGTCAAGACTCCATTATGCATGCATTGCCATGACGATCTTGGCATGGCCACAGCCAATACGCTGGCAGCTGCAGAAGCTGGTGCTAAACAGTTGCATACTACTGTCAATGGTATAGGAGAAAGAGCAGGTAACGCTTCTCTTGAAGAAATACTGGTAGCTCTGCGAGTACAATACAATATAGATAGATATGACACAAGAAGGATCACAAACCTATCTAAAAAAGTAGAGAGATACTCTGGTATCAAACCCGGTGTAACAAAAGCAGTCATAGGCGAACATGCATTTTCCCATGAGTCTGGCATCCACGTTTGTGCAATACTCGAAGAACCAAGAACATATGAACTGTTTAGCCCTGAAATGGTAGGTGGACAACGCCGCCTTATTGTTGGTAAACATACCGGGATGAAGGCATTAAGAGGAATTGTTAAGAGCATGGGTTATGATCTAAGCAGGGAAGCATTATGCACCCTTATCGAAAAAGTGAAGAATAGTGCCGAAACAAAATACGGTATTTCCAGTGAAAGATTGGAAGAAATGATAAATGAGGTCAAGAACACTTGACCTATCTTTATTCTGATACAACATCTAATTCTTTAACACGCTGTGACTTTTCAGGAGCACATGTATAAAAATCATCATCATAGAAATTCATTTCGTTGTTCTCAAGGATGATCACGTAATCTGCCGAGTTCCTGAGAGCTGCAGAGAAACCCGGCTCAACCCCGAACAAAATGGTTTCTTTTCCGTTCTCATTAGCCTTACTTAACAACGGCTTAAAGTCGGCATCTCTGGTCACAAGAGCAAGAGTATCAATGGTAGGGTTATACACTAACTCCATACCTTCCACCGCAAGGCGTACATCTACATCACTTGAACATATGATAGGTTCAAACCCGTTGTTCTCAATGGCTTCAACAAGTTTATCTGATGCGTACTGATTGAGGAAAACTTTGCCTACCTTCACATTACCGTACTCTTTTAATACATCCCGTATCTCTTCGAGATTTACATTAAATTCTTTGCGAAGAACATTCGGTCCGTCTACGAGAAGACCTATCCTGCGCCTTCCTACCTCTTTTTTAGTGCTTAGGTATCTGACAATGGAATTCAATCCGGTCTTTACGTTCTGCATATTGTCACTCACTATAGTGTAGTAATACTAACTTTCTTATAATAAGCAGCATCTAATAGTATTATGCGTAGCTGAGTTTTATAGTTTTGTGTATAAAGGTCAGTATTTATGATAATAGCACCTAAACATATCAGCCAATAAGTTTTTCCATAGATGTGCATTTTACATCCGCCTGCTGTAGCTCCGGTTCTGCAAGCCTGAAATAATTTATCATCCATTGCCCCTGCATTTTGCGGGTATAAAGTATCTCTCCCCCTTTTTCAGCAAACTGATCAAGGATTTCCTTGAATTGATCAAGCTCCATCTCGGAAAGCTCTATGAAGCTTATGCCCTCAAGCAACCAGTTATACACTTCAAGAAGAATCACTTCACGAACTCTTTTAAGACCTGAAGTTGCCATGAAATCATTTTTATAGACCGTTCTTTTCAGTTCAGGTGACCAACCTGCAAACACTTCACGCATGTCAATGAAAGTTATAGGTACCTCTTCACCTTCCAAAGGTCTTGGATAGCTCGTTTTAAGACGGGAAGGACTCTCCAGGTCACCACCTTCGATAATAACTATCATAGACATTGTTATATTTTTTCATGCTCTTTTTAAGATGAAAACCCATGAACAATCCAACAAGCGTTCCGCTTAGATGTGCTGTATGAGCCACCATATCATTAGATCCCATCAGAGCAAAGTCAAGCACTGCAAAGAGCAGCAATGCATACTTTATTTGCATAGGTATGAAATATACATAAACTCTGAGATCCGGAGCAAGCACTGTAAGGGCAGCAAAAACTCCCATTATCGCACCACTGGCACCTACCACAGCTGCAGAAGTATCTGAAACTGTCAAACAATAACCCAGAGCAGCTACAATTCCAGAGATAAAGTATACTTTTAAAAATGTACTGTTGCCGACACGATTTTCCAGTTCGCGCCCGAAGAAAAATAAGACAAGCATATTGAAGAACAAATGACCAAGGTCCACATGCAAAAACATGTGGGTAATTATTGTCCATGGCCGTACCAG
>MVQW01000210.1 GCA_002067265.1 Methanomethylovorans sp. PtaU1.Bin073
ATTTGGATGTGCTAAATCTTGCGAGCCTAAGTATTCCACAGAGAAGATAAAAGCAAACGGCTATGAGTGTAAAGTATTTGTTCCCAATGTATCCATTTATAATTATTGCTGGTGCAACTCCAAAAGAAATTACATCTGCCAGAGAATCAAGTGCTCCTCCTATTTCACTTCCTCCGGCATATCTGGCTAAAGTGCCGTCAAGGCCATCGGCAATTGCAGCAATAAGGATCAATATGCAAGACAATTGAAGCATTCCATTTTGTGTTGCAACGATCGCCCCAAAGCCGCACAATGCATTGAGCAGAGTGACAACATCGGGCAATTTCAGAGTATCAAATATGCCACTCACTCCTTTGGCTTTAATCTGGCTATAGCGGTCCTACCGGCATATACTTTATCGCCTTTTTTACACTCGATCAGAAAGTTATCAGGAACCGTAACATCCACTCTTGATCCGAATCGGATCATTCCGATGCGCTGTCCTTTTTCCATCACATCTCCTTCTTTGACATAAGGCACTATTCTTCTAGTGATGGTTCCTGCTATCTGTACCACTTCTACCTGTCCGTGTTCGGTATCCATAAATATGTGTTGCCTCTCGTTCCTATGCGAGTCCTTACAAAAAGCAGGTATGTACCCACCTTTTCTGTATTCTATTGCAGTTACCTTTCCGTTCAATGGTGCCCTGTTCACATGAACATTCTGAAAATTCATGAAAATGCAAAGTTTCCTACCCCTTATGTCTACTATTCTGCCATCGGCAGGAGATATCATACATTCGCCCTCTTCCGAGTAATGACGTTCAGGGTCTCTGAAAAATACTATAAAGAATAGAATTGCTATTATTCCAATTATCATTCCATATTTTGCGTATATGGATTCTGTAATATAGGTAACTACTGCAAAGCAAATTGTAATCGTAAAAGTAGTAAATATCCAAGGAATTGAACCTTTCGCAAGCATTTAATTATTTCCCAATACTTTCTTCCTTAAATTATGCATCTGTTCAGCGGTCATGTCCCAAAGACCATCAATGAGCTCCAGGATGTCAGGCAGTATGCGCATGACCATATATGCGATCACGAACAGAGCAACTCCTGAACCCGCCTTTGCTATCATATGGTGTGCAATCTCAAAGCTGTTAGGTCCAAACCACATTTCACCGTATGTGATTACTACAAATACGTCTCTTAATATATTAAGTATATAGATGACTGGAACAGATACCATGAATGCTGCAAGTAATTTTTTTAACGGCGCATTCACAGATGCTATCAGGCCCATAAAAAGGGCAATGCTCTCGATGGCCGTACATCCCAGGATGATCTCTACAGTGTGGCCGTTGTATGTTATCATGTTGCCAGTCCTATAGGCAGTAATGTTTAACGTACTTAGTGCCCACATAATATTATTTGTAACTGTACTGATCAGCCATTCATTGAGGGATGCTATCTCTGCAAAGGGGTAATAGAACACTGATCCAATGGCTATGGCATTAGTAGCCATGTATGTGATGTCTATTTGCTGTTTCACTGGAGTGTATTTACTGGTGTACTCAATGAACATTCTATACGCTATGAATATACAAAATATGCCCATTGAAATAGTGAGTACTACATTGACATAGTCGTCTATTGCAATATAGTGGAAGGGCTGGCGTAGCCAGTGGAGGGAGAATATACTCCATCCAAAAGCCCCTATTATTCTTTTAGAACCATTTTTTAAAGGTAGAATGGCACTTAGTAACATTAAAGAGATGGATATCCATAGTAAGGTAAGCATTAATAGCACCTGTTATTGTATGGACTTATATACATGTCAGCCATAATAAACTTGTTGTCTTATGAAACCGGTAACCCCTCTTTTAACAGTAGATTCAATCATTATTTATAATTCAGGTATTGTATTTGTCAAGCGTAAAAACGACCCTTTTAAGGGCATGTTCGCTCTCCCGGGTGGATTCGTAGAGGTGGGGGAAACTGCTGAACAAGCTGTAGTGAGGGAAGCTCTGGAAGAGACAGGCTTGTCTATAGAAATAGTTAAGTTGCTTGGGGTATATTCAGAACCTTCGCGTGATCCAAGAGGGCATACAGTATCTATATGTTATCTCGCAAAGGGAACAGGTATCCTGAAAGCAGGTTCTGATGCGGCAGAAGTCGCACTATTCTCAATAGATGGCATACCTAAACTGGCTTTCGATCACAATCATATAATAGAACAGGCAAGAGTTGATATAAATGGAGTTCTGTCCAAAATGTAAGTGCATGATGTTCCCGGTCCAGGGTTCTTTCGTGTGTAAGAAGTGTGGCCATGTGAAAGGCACCGAAGGTGCATCTGATGATCTTGTATCTAAATCCCAGCGCAAGGACCGTGAAGTCACTGTTCTGGAAGAAAATTTTGATCAGGGTCTTCCCACTACATCAACCAGATGTCCTGAATGTGGGCACAATGTTGCATATTGGTGGCTCAGGCAGCTCAGGTCAGCTGATGAATCTGAAACGCGTTTCTTCAAATGTACCAAATGTAATGCCACATGGAGAGAGTACGACTAAGAATTATCTCAAGCCGCATTATTATGGTTCTTTATATAGGAAACTTTTATTAGTTAAAGGATATAATGAAGTGGTTATTCAGATACTGGATGGAGAATTAATATGTTCAAGGCAACGATTGACGCGGATATTTTAAAAAGTTCCATAGAAACGCTTTCTGTACTCGTGGATGAGGCGAGGTTTAGGATATCCACTGAGGGGCTCTCTGTAAGAGCAGTGGATCCGGCAAACGTGGCCATGGTAAGTTTTGAGCTTGCCTCAAGTGCTTTTGATGATTATGCTGCCGATGACTGTGAGATCGGCATGGACCTTACTAAGATCAATGATATATTTGGAGTAGCGGAAAAGAACGAAAAAGCCACTCTTGAACTGGATGAAATGTCCCAGAAAATGTCCATACACATAGGTGGCTTCTCTTACACCCTGTCTTTACTGGACCCTTCTACCATCCGTGCGGAACCCCGTATACCTCAGCTAGAGTTGCCTGCTGAAGTCGTTCTTAATGGCAAGGAACTACAGAAAGCTGTCAAAGCAGCTGAGAAGATCAGTGACCACATGTCTCTTGGTGTGGATGAGGAAATTTTCTATATGGAAGCAGAAGGCGATACTGACAAAGTGCGCCTGGAAATGCCCAGGGACCAGTTGATAGACCTTAAATCAGGAGAGGCACGTTCTTTGTTCTCACTGGATTATCTCTCTGATATTGTCAAGCCAGCTTCTAAATCAAACGAGGTCACCCTTGAACTGGGAAGGGACTATCCAATAAGAATAAGCTTTATTATTGCCGAAGGTGCAGGCAAGATCAGCTACCTGCTTGCTCCAAGGATAGAGTCAGACTGATCTATGGAAGAAAAGGACCTTGCTCTTTATCCCTTTATTACGGAAGCTTCATCCTATGTATCAGGTCTAGGTTTCAGCCTGGAAAGGCTGATCACCTCTAGAGCCATGGACTCTGCCCGTTCCAGGGGGGTTGAAAGAGTACTTCAGGCCTTGAAAGGTGAAATCTATAAACCCCAGCTTTTAGTTTCCGATGAGAACAAAATTCTCATTGAATTGCTTTCATATCCTTTTTCCAGAATACTGGTGTCCTGTATAGATGATAATTTCCTTATACGCAGGTACGCACTTGCAGAGGCGGTTTCATGTTATGAGCTTCTGCGTTTAGAATCCTCTGAGTTTATATGTTCTATTGCATCTGATTTTCGTGTTGATGTGATTCCTCGTGATCATGAGTTCGATATCCATTTCACGGATTATATCAGGCTTGCAAGTTCTATGAAAGCATTAGAATGGAAACTTGTTAACCGCAAGATACAGAAAGGCCACGTTTATATCTCAAAAGAAGAGCTTGCAAGGTTGCTGCAGGAAGCTATACGGGATAGGATACAGAGCTCTCTTCCTCTGAATATACCTCAAGATATTTGTCAGATGTGTGCTCAATATCTCTCACCTATACAGACTGAGCTACAGCAGATGAAGGAAACTTTTGGCTCAGGAGATTTCGGTGCAGTGGAAAGTAGTATGTTCCCTCCGTGCATGGTGCATGCCATATCCAACGTGAGGGCAGGTGTCAATCTGGCGCATTCTATGCGTTTTGCTCTTACTTCCTTCCTGCGCAATGTGGGTATGTCTGTTGATGATATCATTGCTATGTTTAATGTATCTCCTGACTTTGATATTGAGAAGACGAGGTACCAGATTGAACATATCTCAGGCTCATCCGGCACAGAATATAAGCCACCCTCCTGCTCTACTATGCGCACTTATGGTAACTGTTACGGTGCAGATGAACTATGCAGCAGGATCAAGCATCCTCTTAACTATTATAGGCGTAAGACATGGTTTAAACACAAGAATGAGGGTGCACAGCAATCCTCCTCATCAGAGAATGATACTACGTAGTATCCTCTGTGAAGTGATTTCCTAACATTTATTAAGTAAAGCGAATATCTTTATATGAAACCATAAGGAGGGAGAATATGGGCTTATTCAATCGTATGAGCACAGTTATTAAAGCCAAAATGAACAAGATCGCCGATAAGATGGAGGATCCCCGGGAGACCCTTGATTATTCTTATGAAAAACAGTTAGAGTTACTCCAGAATGTAAAACGGGGAGTTGCTGAGGTCACAACATCAAAGAAACGCCTTGAACTACAGAAAGCCAAGTTACAGCAAAGTATAGACAAGCTGGACCAGCAGGCAAGAGACGCGGTCAAAGCTAACAGAGAAGATCTTGCAAGGCTCGCTCTTGAGCGCAAGGCTGCACTTGTAGCGCAGGTACAAGGGCTTGATCAGCAGATTGCGGACCTGAACCAGGAGCAGGAGAAACTTGTGGCTGCAGAAAAGCGTTTGTCCACAAAGGTAGAAATATTCAGGACAAAGAAAGAAACCATCAAGGCACAATATTCCTCTGCAGAAGCCCAGGTCAAGATCAACGAGTCAATTTCAGGCATTAGTGAGGAAATGGCTGATGTAGGACTTGCTATGGAAAGGGCAGAGAACAAGACCGAACAGATGAAAGCACGTTCTGCAGCCCTTGACGAGCTCATAGAACAAGGCACACTGGAAGATGTGACCGGCAGGCAGGATGATATTGATCGTGAGCTTTCAAAGATAAGTTCTCAGAGCTCTGTTGATGCTGAACTGGCAAAACTCAAACAGGAGGTAGGCAAATGATTATACGTATCATGGGGCAGGGGCAGTATCAAGTCCCAAGCAGCCTATTTGATGAGCTGAACGCCATTGATAACCGCATAGTCGATCACGTGACCAAAGGCGATGAGAAAGCTTACAAGCAAGATCTGGCAGCTCTGATCTCTAAGATCAAACAAAATGGCAAAGTTTTGGGTGCAGATGAAATAGTTGAGTCAGATGTCATAGTGCCTCCTGAAGATCTGACCTTTGCAGAAGCAAAGGATGTGTTCACAGGCACTGGTATCTTTGAGGACTAAATTACGCACTAAACTACTAAATAAGAAAAATCAGAAAGGTATTCCCCATAAAGGATACCATTTCTCTACATTCTTTTCTATGGGTAGTTCCCTTTCCATCAGGGATTTGAGCCTGAATTCTACAGAATTATCTCTCTCTTTGTTTCCTTTAGGCACAAAGGGGTAAAAACTATCCTGCTTGAAATTGTATATCCAATATACGGTATTTT
>MVQW01000211.1 GCA_002067265.1 Methanomethylovorans sp. PtaU1.Bin073
GAATTCGAGTCCAGCCAATAAATTTCTTTTTTCTTTTTTTGTAGGATATGCTTACCTATATATAATATAATTACTAACAGTAATAATCATGCACCTTCCTACACCAGAAAGTATCCGGCAGAAAAGGACTGAGCTTGGGCTTACTCAGAGTGAACTGGCAAAAAGGGCAGGTGTCAGCCAGCCATTAATAGCTCGCATTGAAGCTGGTGATGTAGATCCTCGTCTTTCTACTCTGAAACGTATTTTTGATGCTTTTGATGAGAGTGAGAAGGAAAGTCACGTGCTGGCAAAGAATATCATGAACACAAATGTCATATCCATAAGTGCTGACGAACCGGTGGATGCTGCAGTTAAGATCATGGAAGAAAATGATATTTCTCAGATACCGGTAGTTGAAAATGGTGTGCCTATCGGAAGCATCTCTGAAGAAACTATCGTACGTTCTATGGCAGGAAAAAAAGCCATGGAAGTCTCAAAAATGAAGATAAGAACCCTAATGGGGGATACTTTTCCTGTGGTTTCTCCGGGAACTCATGTTAAAATGGTTTCCCATCTTCTCGAAACCATGCCTGCTGTGATAGTTCTGGAAAAAGGGCAAATTGCAGGTGTTGTCACAAAGCACGATCTTATGAAATTATTGCGCGGCTGAAGATCACTGCACTCGACTATATTATATATAAGGTCTACATTTAACAGGTCGAAATCTCCGACAAATCGAAAAGCATATCTTACAGCACAATCATTTTATCCAAGGTTTCAGGCGATATACATGAATTTAGAAGACACTTTGCTTATGATGCCGGGGCCTGTGCCCGTTGCACCCAGAGTATTGAGGGCGATGTCAAAACCTATGATCAATCATAGGAGTGGTGCGTTCTCAGACATGTACGACGACTGCAGGCAGATATTATCTGGTATTTTTAACACTAAGAACGACATTTTTATAATCAGTGGTTCAGGCACCGCAGCCATGGAAGCTGCAGTGGGATGTACCACAAATCCTAATGACAGGATCATCACCATTGAAAACGGTAAATTTGGTGAAAGGTTCAAGAATATCGCAAAAAGATATGGAAAAGTAGATCCCCTTGCATTTGAATGGGGAGATTCTGTGGACCTTGAGCAACTCGAAGAGAAACTGAAAGAGGGAGCAAAAGCTGTTACTCTTGTTCACAATGAAACCTCTACGGGTATCCTTAATCCTGCAAAGGAGATAGGTAAGCTTACTAAAGAATACGGTGCCCTTTTTATCATGGATGGTGTCACATCACTTGGCGGGGATCTCGTTAAAGTGGATGAATGGAACGTGGATATTGCTCTTGTAGGATCACAGAAATGCCTGGCTACTCCTCCGGGACTTTCAGTGGTGTCAGTAAGCGAGAAGGCAGTAGAGGCTATGAATGGTGTAGAGCGCATGCCCTACTACCTGGATCTGAAGGCTTACAAAAAGAGCACAGAAAAAAGCCAGCGGGAGACTCCATATACTCCGGCCATACCTCTGTTCTATGCTCTTCAGGAAGCTTTACACATCATTAAGGAAGAAGGCATGGAAGCCAGGATAAAACGTCATTGCACAGAAGCTGCTGCAGTAAGGGCTGCTGTAGATGCAATGGGAATTGAAATGCTGCCCAACCTCAATGAATACAGTCATTATTCCAATACCGTAAGTGCAATGAAGGCACCAGAAGGTGTTACTGGTAATGATATCAAGAAGGATATGCAGGCAAGAGGTATTGTGATCGCAGGTGGCCAGGACAGGCTCAGCGGCAAGATCTTCAGGATAGGCAACATGGGTAATGTGCAGCCAAAAGATATCCTGCTTACAGTTGCAGAACTTGAGATCGTGCTTAAGAAACGCGGCATAATCTCAAGTGTAGGACCAGGTATAGAGGCTGCAAGCGACGTACTTGATACATTGTGAACAAGTGATTCTATATGGCTACAATAGGCATCGTTGATACCACATTTGCACGTTTTGATATGGGAAGTGCAGCTATTGACGAGGTAAAAAGGCACGTCTCAGTAAAGATCAAAAGAGTTACTGTACCTGGTATCAAAGATTTGCCTGTAGCTGCCAAAAGGCTTATAGAGGACAAGAAAGAGCCATGTGATCTTGTCATTGCTCTGGGTATGCCCGGGAAAATGGAAAAGGACAAGATGTGTGCGAACCAGGCTTCCATGGGCCTTATACAGGCACAGTTGATGACAAATACTCATATCATTGAGGTGTTTGTGCATGAAGATGAAGCAAAGGATGAAAGAGAACTTGCTTTTCTCATGGAGCAAAGGTCAAGAGAGCATGCGATAAATGCAGTCAAACTCTTGTTCAAACCTGAAGCTCTTATTAAGGAAGCAGGCACCGGTCAAAGGCAGGGCTTTGAAGATGTTGGAGCGGTGCGTACGTAAAGACAGTTATATAAAAAAGTAAGTATATCTTATATGTATTTCAGGGTGAATATTACATGACCATTAATCTTGGATTTGTCATTGCAGAATTCAACAGAGACCTTACTTATCAGATGGAATTACTAGGTGAGGAACATGCTAAGTTTCTCGGAGCCACAGTTAAGGAAAAAATACTGGTTCCCGGAGTATATGATATGCCTCTTGCGATCAAGAAGCTTTGTAAGAGAGAAGATATAGATGCCGTTGTAACCATTGGCTCAGTAATTGAAGGGGCTACAAAGCACGATGAGATCGTGGTCCAGCATGCTGCAAGAAAGATCACTGATCTTTCTCTGGAATATGAAAAACCCGTCACTCTTGGTATTGCGGGTCCGGGTATGTCAAGGCTTGAAGCACACGAACGTGTAGACTATGCCAAGCGTGCCGTAGAGGCAGCCGTAAAATTAGTAAGACGGCTCTGAAAAGAAAAAAACAATGATTTAAGGGATACTTATGGCTTCCATAAGACTTGCAAGGATGCAGGAATCTGCTACTATCAAAGCTGCCAACAAGGCAAGCGAGATGTTAAAACAAGGGATAGATGTCATAAATTTTAATCTTGGAGAGCCGGATTTCGATACTCCCAAGCACATATGTGATGCTGCTGCAGATGCTATGTACAGGGGGGAAACACATTACACTCCTGCTGCAGGTATTCCAGAATTAAGGGAAGCCATAGCTGAGAAGCTCAGAGTTGAGAATGGCTTGGAGACAAAAGCATCAAATGTCATCGTTACTCCAGGAGCAAAACAGGCGATATTCTCTATTATGATGTCAGTACTTGGAGATAGAGAGGAAGCCATTCTTTTCGATCCCGCATGGGTATCATATGAAGCCTGTATCCATTTTGCAGGTGCAGAACCTGTATGGGTATCTACAGATCCTGAAAATGGCTTTGAACCATATGATGTTGGAGAATACATCACAGATAAGACAAGGATGATTGTGATAAACAGTCCTTGTAATCCTACAGGCAGTGTATATGACAAAAAGACTCTCAAATGCATTGCTGACCATGCTATTGATAATGACTTGCTTGTTCTTTCCGATGAGATTTATGAAAAAATAACCTATGGAAAGGAGCATATTAGCATAGGCTCTATGGATGGAATGCAGGATCGTACTATTACTGTTAACGGTTTTTCCAAGGCTTATGCCATGACGGGCTGGAGGCTTGGATACGTATCTGCTGCACCAGATATTTTCAAAGGTATCCTGAAGATACAGTCAAACTCTGTAAGCGGTGCCACTACTTTTGTTCAATTTGGTGGTGTAGCTGCTTTAGAGGGGACTCAGGAGCCTGTATATGATATGGTAAAGGAGTTCCATGCAAGAAGGGACATTCTGGTGGATGGGTTGAATTCCAT
>MVQW01000212.1 GCA_002067265.1 Methanomethylovorans sp. PtaU1.Bin073
ATTATTGAGGAACCTGGTTCATCGGCCCTGATGATAGCATTATGTGCCACAAAGACATTATCTCCAATATTTACATTTCCAATGATGATGGCTGTTTCAGATATCCATGCCTTTTTACTGATCTTTGGTTTCTGCTTCTGTGGGTTCTGGAATTGCATTTCACACCTCTTCTTTTTGGATTATTCATTACTCTAGAACTTGCATCGCACTTTCAACACGATAATATGATAAAATATGAGAGTTTATTTAAATCTGTTGCTCGCAATAGTGGCTTAAGAGCAAACCTATATGAAAGTTCAGCATATTTTTTGAGAGAAATTAGAGAGAAAACTTTATCTGGTATGTAAACAAAGCATTTCAAATCTATTCAAAACACTTATATTCAACATATTCTAAACATACTTGTTAACGCTGTTTACTCTACTAAATCGCATCACATAAGTTTCGGTAAAAAGCGCCTTTCAGTTAGTTTTCATCTCAAAAGGTGATAAAAATGCATTATGGTTTAGGAATTGATGCCGGGGGAACATATACTGACGCTGTTATTGTAAGAGGGTCAGATGGAGCGATAGTTGATGCTAAAAAATCTTTTACTACTTACCCCGATATTCAGCAAGGAATTCAGAATGTATTGGATTCACTGGATCAGCAGTACCTAAAAGATGTTAATCTTGTATCAGTATCTACGACACTTTCCACAAATGCACTTCTTGAAAACACTGGCAGACCAGTGGGATTAATACTCGTAGGGGAGCAGCCAATAGACAAAGAATATCCAGCTGAAAGTGTTGTTTTTGTTTCTGGCGGTCATGATACTAATGGTGAAGAAGAGTATCCTCTGGATACTGAAGCTGTAATTAATTATGTCGAAGCATCCAGATCATGGGTTTCAGCTTATGCGATATCAGCATACTTTGGCACACGAAACCCGGAGCATGAGCTTGCAGTAAAAAGCATAATTCATAGTATCACAGATTTGCCTGTTGTCTGTGGACATGAACTCTCACAGGAACTTGGTGTTTATGAAAGAGCTGTAACTGCAACTCTTAACGCGCAGTTGATCCCTATTACTTATCAGTTCGTAAATGCTGTAGTTTCAGATATTAAGAGAAGGGGTATCAATGCCAGAATGCTGATGCTTAGGTGCGATGGTTCTGTCTATAACATAGAAGATGCTTTGGAGAAACCCATCGAAACAATATTCTCAGGACCTGCTGCTAGTATTCTTGGTGCTTCCTATCTCGCAAAGACAGATACTTGTGCAGTTATTGATGTCGGGGGCACCAGTACGGACGTATCAGCGATTAAAAATGGAATTCCTGAGATAAGTCCCGAAGGTTGTATGGTAGGTGGCTGGAAAACACGAGTTAAAGCCATGAAGATGGAAACATCAGCCCTTGGTGGAGATAGCCATGTTTGGGTAAAAGACAAGAACGTATATATCGGTCCCAGAAGAGTCATACCTTTGTGTGTAGCTGCAACTCTCTATCCTGATTTTATCTATCGGTTGAAACGTAACAAAATGGTCTTGAGAAAAGACACTAATGAAAACTATCAGCAAACCAAATTTTTGGTAAGGACTGGATATGAAGCTATTGGATTAAGGGAGAAGGAAAAAGAATTACTCAAGTTAATTGGTGATGAGCCAGTTTCTGTTACTGAGATTACGGATATGACGGATGCCAGGGAAATAATGCTTATTGATAAGACCCTTGATTCGCTCATTAATAAAAGGCTTGTACAGTCTATCGGCTTTACACCTACTGATGTGCTCCATGTGCTTGGAGAATATGAACAGTGGAACAAAGAAGCAGCAGAAATAGGAGCTATCTATCTGTCAAAATATGCTAACATGGGCAAACATGAGTTCTGCAGGCATGCAAAGGATATTTTTGCAATAAATATGGCTCATGATCTTGTGTCCTTCCTAATACCTGCCATACCAAAAAGCGCAATCGATGAGGTTCTAACCGGTGATTATCCTGTAAGGTTCAAAGCAGATATTCCTGTAGTGTTGCTTGGAGGTCCTGTTTCTGCATATCAGGAGGATCTGAAGTCCATAATTGATGCAGATGTGCAGGTTCCCCAGTTTGCAACTGTAGGAAATGCTGTAGGTGCACTTGTCGGAAAGAGCGTAAAGAAGGTAGAAATAATGATAAAACCTGCTTCATTGGTAAATCCTGACAGTGATTTTCTGGTATTTTCATCTGAGGGCAGGGAGCGCTTTGAGAGATATAGTGATGCTGTAGATTATGCTACTAAAATTGGTCATTCCCTAGTACTTAATTATGAGAAACGGTGTGGCATAATAAAAGAAGATACGATTATAAATGTGTCAAAACAGACGACATCTCCTGATAACTGGCCTCATCCTCCCATCGAGACAAGAATTACAGTCGTAGGGGTTGGAGATCCTATGATGGCAATTAGAGGAACCTATAACAATAATGGCAGTTCATGACAGTGAAAAGTAGCTCTGCTACTTCTGCTTTACACCATATTTTTGTGTTGCTCACTTTCCAGGTTTTCTGCACAGATTATTGTTCCATCGCATGTGTGAAGTATCATTTTTTTGTTTGTATGTGTATAAAAGATCTTCTTCACAATCATCGTCAGCATTTGTTACAGATGTCTCTGGTGTCATATTTCTTTGATTTTTCTTTTCATTATCGTTGGTCATAAAATCACATTGATTTAGCTGCTATTTGCTTTTTGTGCTGAATACTAAAGACGAATTTAAACTTATCAAATTCATGCCAGTTGACAAAAGCAGGAATTATCCTCATATCTGGGTAAATGTCGAATATTTACAGTTTTTTTAGAACATACTGTTGTCCTAATTCTGTGAGGTTATATGTTATCCATGTTGCTTCTTTGTTACCCTCTATTAAATTATTTTCAGTTAATACTGAAAGGTGGTAGGAAAGTTTTGATGGCGATGTCTTTGTTATTTTCTGGATAACACATGCACAAAGTGGCTGTATTGAGAGAAGATTTAGAATTTTCAGCCTAAGAGGCGATGAAAGGGCATCATATATCTGGCTTTGCCTTACCATTCTGTTTTCATCAGGCAGTTTTTTTATTATCTTATCTATTCCACCAATCACTTCTATGTCTTTAGATAATTTTTCCGGGATTTTCATCAATTACCTCATACAGAGCATGTGATATGATTTTGAACAAAGTACACAGCTTATTTGAAGTCAATGCTGATGTTACCTGATTTTTTAGCTAACGATTCCGACAAAAGACCCATTTCCATTCTGCATACATGCAATATTCCGCAAGGCACAAGGCAGTTTGATGAGCATTTCGCTTCCTGGGCTTTTATCATGACGTAATTATCCTTGATATCAAGAGTCTGATCCATGGGTATCTGCATGTGCGACATCTTTTTTATCTTCTCGCAATCAGTTTCTATATCGATGATTATATTTTTTCCCGCTCTTTTTCCATGTATCTTATGTGCAAAACCACATATATTTGAATTTACAGTAATTTCAGCCAT
>MVQW01000213.1 GCA_002067265.1 Methanomethylovorans sp. PtaU1.Bin073
CAAGGATACTCCCGAAAAGTATGAGGTGTTTGTCAGCCAGGATATGCAGACCTGGGAATCTCTTGGTGAGGGTCTAGGAACTGATGAATTCGATCTTGCCGATTCTAAACTAAGCTGGGCCAGATATGTAAAGATCGAAGACAGGGAAACGATCACCACCGGCAGGGAACCTGGATCGGATATTGATGCAATTGAAGCTCTTCATTTTGGAGAAGAACCTAAGAGTGCCGTACCCGTTCCTTCTACCCCCGGATTTGCAGTGGTTTCTTCTGTCGTTGCATTAGTTGCACTTCTATTCTTAAAGAAAAAGAGATAAGGAACAATTTCCTTCTCTCCTTTTATTCCTTACTACTTTTTTACGGCCCATATGAAAAACTATTTGGGCAAAGCATCGCTTTTACCAGATTGAAAAAATCGGTTATTTCCTCAATGGAAGAGATGAGAAGGATCAGAATAAGAAGTGCAATAAGAATCTCTGCATAATCAAGAGTTGTATTTGCCAGTGGGTGAGATCCACCAGCTTTTCTGTTAAGAGTGCTGGCCATATCTATCCCTTCGTTATAATTTTTATCGTTTTTTGCATTAAAAGGTTTTGGGTAATCATAACAGATATTAATTACAAATTTTCCTACCCTGCTTCAGACCAAAACTTAGTATTTGAGTTTTAGTGAATCGCATGAAGCTATTTTATGCCACATGTCTATAACAGTTCTGGCAAAAGAATTATCCTCATATTCAATTACTGTTTTTCTTTTAAGCATTGCTTTCATAGGAATATCACTTAAAGGGAGTTTACCTATCACTTCAACTCCTTTGTTTCTGCAATATTCTTCTATAAGTGCTGTCTTTTGTTCATTGATATCATATTTGTTGATACAAACAACGGTTTTGATCTCAAAGTGCGTGGTAACCTCAAGCACTCTATCCAAGTCATGCATTCCTGATATACTTGGTTCTGTGACTATGAATACAAGGTCCACGCCAGATATAGAAGCTATTACAGAACATCCGATTCCGGGCGGTCCATCTATTATAATGAGGTCAATATCGCGCATTGAAGCCATTTCGATGGCACTTTTCCTTACCATGGAGACAAGTTTTCCACCGGTTTCTTCTCCTATTCCTAATCTCGCATGGGCTAAAGGACCAACTCGTGTTATGGATCTGTATATTTCTCCAGCTTTATGCTCTTTCATTATTATGGCATCTTCTGGACAGATGAGTGTGCACACACCACATCCTTCGCAGGTATGTTCATCAATGGTCAGTTCTTTCGAGATGGCATCAAACCTGCATCTTTCTCTGCATATGCCGCAAGCAGAACATTTCTCCTTATTAATGGAAGCAACTTCCATTCCATTAAAATCCAGTTTGCTGGTTGATTCTGGCTTTAGTATTAGGTGAAGATCTGCAGCATCGACATCACAATCTGCCATTAGGGCATTAGTAGCAAGGGAAGCAAAAGCTGCTGTAAGAGTTGTTTTACCCGTGCCCCCTTTGCCGCTGATTACGGTCATCTGTTTTACCATCTCAGCACCTGCCTGTCAGTACTTGTATTTGTCTGAACATTTCAATGAATTTTTCTTTCCACTGTGGCATTTGCAGCACAAAAGGGATACCTTCCGAGTACAGTTCAGCTATTTCTATCTCATAGGGTATTTTCATAAGCATGGGAATGTTTTTTTCTGAACAATATCTTTCTACGCTATCATCACCAATGTTATATCTGTTGATGACTACTCCATGAGGAATTCCCATATCTTTCACAAGTTCGACTGCAAGTGATAGGTCATTCAGTCCAAAAAGTGTAGGTTCAGTAACAAGCACACAATAATCTGCTCCTGCTATAGCAGAAATGACCGGGCATGCAGTACCCGGTGGAGAATCTATGATCACTGTCCTGGTATCATCAATGTGTTCTTTAAGTGCACGTATTATGGGAGAGGCCATTGGTTCGCCGATATTTAACAAGCCCTGGTATAATTCTGTGCCGCAGGTCTGCGAAGCAGATCTTTCAATGATTCCGATTTTTCGGATTTCTTCATAGATGGCATCCTGTGGGCACACAAGGGAGCAGGCGCCACAACCATGGCATAGCTTAGGAAAAAGCATGATACTTTTAGGTAATTTTACAAATGCATTGAAACGGCAGATATCTACACATTTCTTACAGAGATTACATTTATCATTGGAAATGGCAGGGACTTGTATCCCCACATCCCTTACTTTTTCAAGCTCGTGGTTCAGGAACAGATTGCAGTTTGGTTCTTCTACATCACAGTCGAGGAGCTGAGCATCCCCTATGGATAATGCAAGGTTAAGAGACATTGTAGTCTTGCCAGTACCTCCTTTTCCACTTGCTATCGCTATTCTCATGAAGCCTCGGGCACTTATTTATATTCTTTGCATCACAAGAGGATGTCAACTTCAATGATGGTGGTGACTGTGGTGGTCGTTGTGCTCATGAGAAGTACATGCATTGTTCATATTTGCCTTTTGCAGTTTTCCATCTTTCCATGCATCAAGAGCATTTTGGATTGTACCTTGAGCTCCCACAAATACTTCTATCCCATACTGCTCAAACATTGCAACAGCTTTCGTGCCGAGTCCCCCGCACAACATTATGTCTACACCGTTCTTGGACATAAGTTCAGGAGGCAGGCCTACACCGCCATTATGCTCACTGGTGTTGGGTAGTATTGAAACCTCGCTGGTCTCTGTATCGTACATAATATAGTTCAAAACCTTTCCAAAATGCTGTCCTACCTGGTCTTCTAGGCCAGTTTTACCCATAGATGGTACACATATCTTCATATTTTCACCTTTTACAAGATTATTTATTCCAAGGAATTTTTGTACAGCTTCCATAGCTTTCATTTCAGGATATTTCACTATCCTTATGCCTGCGGTTTCCATTACTGATACGGCATTTGGTCCAGGATTCCCACTAATCAGCACGTCTGCTCCGTGGTCTGCAATATATTGTGCAGCCCGCACACCAGCACCCTGGGATTCAGCAGCAAAGGGGTTTTTTATAAATTCTTTCTGCATGGTTTCTGTATCCACAAACATAAAATACATGCATCTTCCAAAATGTGGGTCAGTCTCCGCTTCAGGACTATTGTCCTTCGTAGTAACGCATATCTTCATTTTGCCAGCCTGCTAATCTGTATATCTTCTCTTTTGTTCTTTTTCGAATTTATATCTCTAATATGAGACAAAATATAAATAGTTATCTCGGTATCCTTATATATTTAATCTCAAATTGACTTATGTTGTATAACTAAAAATCTCAGTTAAAAAGTAATATTGCATTCAATAGCATTTTTTATGGTCATCTTTTTGTAAAATTAGCAACAGCAATTATTCATATATAGGTTGACCTTAGAACGTTCATGCCTCTAAAAAAACAGTTCTCTCTCATGTATTATACGGATTGAGTCAAAACTAGCTATATAATTTAAGCACTGGGGCATTGTTATTATGTATGAAGCTATTTCCCTGCAAAAAGCTTTACTTTGTTTTCGTTTATTCCTTTATGATCATCATGGGGTCGCCCACG
>MVQW01000214.1 GCA_002067265.1 Methanomethylovorans sp. PtaU1.Bin073
TACCATCAAGCTTGATGACAGTGAAAATATTGACCTTTCGCTTACCGGTAAGAATACTTATGAGGCAACAACAGACATTGGTCAGGTGGGAGTTCATTATATATCCGGATATCCGATAGCAGTTAACTATGCGCTGGAGTACAGGGATGTAGGAATCAATCCAGATCTTGCAACAATGATTTTGTCCAATGGCGGAAAGACATATACAAAGAGAGAAGCACAGGCCCTACTGCTTCAGGAAGCAAGAGAGAACTCACAGAAGCTCATTAAAGAAACAGTAAGCCAAAAGATGTATTTCATCCTGGCAGCCCTAATATTGTTCTTGCTTGAGGTTGCAATCCGCCGCCTCAGAGAGATCAAGGAGATGAAGGCGCAGGAGAAAAAGATGCAGGAAGTTGCGGAGGCATAACTCATATTAGGCGTCCGACATAATCAGAAGTACCAATTTCAGCCTGCTGATAGTGATAGATATATCTAGTATGGAGTAATCGCTCCATAAGTATAAATAGAAGCCTTTTTAATGCTATGTATAGGGCTACATGTTGCACCTGAAACTTTGTGGGAAGTTTTGCAGCATAATAGCCGGAAACATTTTATGAATCAGTATAAGGAAATTGGTTAGCAGTGTCTGTAGGTGGGATTGTGATTAATGGTACATACCCAATATTAGAATACAGATGGATTAGCCAATGAATTCTGGGGAAGATACTATGGCTAAAGAACTGTACAAGTTACCAGCTTTGAAATATGGTTATGCGGACCTTGAACCGTATATTTCAGAAGAGCAATTGCGTATACACCATGATAAACATCATCAGGCTTACGTAAGTAATGTCAATTCGCTGTTGCAGATGATGGAAAAGGCCAGAAAGGAAGGTACAGATTTTGACTACAAAGCAACTGCGAAAGCTGTGGCCTTTAATCTGGGTGGTCATGTGCTCCATGATTATTTCTGGTGGGAAATGACACCTGCAGGAAATGCAACTAAAGAGCCCATCGGTGAACTGGCTGAAGTGATCAAGGAAGACTTTGGAAACTTTGATCGTTTCAAAAAGGAGTTCACCCAGACAGCATCAACCGTGGAAGGCTCAGGCTGGGCGGCACTCACCTTCTGCAATGACACCAAAAGGCTGGGGATCATGCAGATAGAAAAGCATAATGTAAATCTGGTTCCGGATTTCCCTATCCTCATGGCTATAGACGTATGGGAGCATGCTTATTATCTGGATTACAAGAATGAAAGAGGAAAATTCATAGATGCTTTCTGGAACATAGTCAACTGGGAAGAGATCGGTAAATACTTCCGGAAGATACAGCACCTTAAGGAATAAGGCCAATCTTAATTTCAGATAAGGGTTCAGGATACATAATAAACCGGGTGTGGGGTGTGTGGATGAAAAAGTCTGTCATGATGGTGTTATTGATAGTTGTTGCTTTGATGGTAAGCGGTTGCTCTGAGAACAAGCTCAATGCACCTGCAGAAAAGCCTACTGTGGTGATAGGCTCTAAACTTTTCCAGGAATCTTATATACTTGCCCACATGGCGGCTCTTATGCTGGAAGATGCTGGCTATGAAACTAAGGTAATAGAAGGGCTTGGAGGAACTTTCGTTAATTATGAAGCGTTGAAGAAGGATGAAATAAACACCTACGTGGAGTACACAGGAACTGCTTACAGCCAGATCCTGAAGAAACCACCACTTGATGTGTGGGATCCTGAAGTTGTATTTAATGAAACAGAAAAGGGATTGAAAGAGATAGACAATATTGAGGTGGTTAGTACTCTGGGATTCGAAGATGCTTATGCAATTGCAGTAAAAGAGGATTGGGCAGAGGCAAATAATATCACAAATATCAGTGATCTCAAGGAATATGCACCTCAGATGACGATAGGAACTGATCCGGAATTCGCCACCCGTGAGGACGGACTGCCTCGTATAAAAGATGTATATGGCATAGAGTTTAAGGATTACAAGCAGGCCGTTGCCACAGTAATGTATGAGGCGATCAAGATCGATGAAGTAGACGCTATATCTGCATACACTACTGACACCAGGAACGAGGTTTTTGATCTACGGGTGCTAAAGGATGATAAGAATGCATTGCCTCCTTATGATGCAATATACATTATGACAGAGGAATTTGCTACAAACAATCCTGAAGCTGTGACAGCTTTAAAGAAACTGGAAGGTAGAATCGACACCGACACCATGAGGAGTCTGAACTACAAGTTCGATGTGGAGAAGATGGAACCAAGGGATATCGCAAAAGAATTTCTTATCCAGGAAGGACTTATAGAAGGATAAGCCTGATCTATTCTTTTTTTCAAAACAATACCCGGAAACAAACAATGCGCACACAAAGATTGTTTGAAAGGATAGAGTCCATTGAACTACAGGCTGTGAGTAAAAAATACGGTTCGCGTTTTGCTGTGGACTCATTGGACCTTAATATAGAAGGAGGGGAGTTGCTGGTCCTCCTCGGACCAAGCGGTTCCGGGAAGACCACAACGCTTCGAATGATCAATAGAATGATAGAACCGGATACGGGGACTATCCTGATAAACGGACAGAACATTATGAGGTTAGATCCGGTAAGCCTCAGGAGGAACATTGGCTATGTGATACAGAACATCGGTCTTTTTCCTCACATGACTATCAGGGAAAACGTGGGTCTAGTCCCAAAACTTGAGGGATGGGACGAGATCGGAACAACTGAAAGAGTACGCTATCTGCTGGATTTTGTATCCCTGCCTCCGGACAGGTTTATAAAGAGATATCCACGACAACTAAGCGGAGGCCAACAGCAGAGAGTGGGGCTTGCAAGGGCTCTTGCCATGAATCCGCCACTTCTTTTAATGGATGAACCTTTCGGGGCTCTGGATCCTATTTTGAGAAAGCAGTTACAGGAAGAATTTCTGGATATCAAGAAGGAGATAGGAAGGACCATTGTGTTCATTACCCACGATATAGAAGAGGCTTTCAGACTAGGCGACAGAATAGCCATAATGGACAATGCCAAGCTTGTACAGGTGGGGGCTCCGGAAGAACTCATCTTTGAGCCAGTGAACGACCTTGTTGCTGATATAGTGGATACAGAACGGAAGTTCAAACACATGGATATATTAAATGTGAAGGACCTGATGACGCCGCTCGATACAAAGTATCTACTGGATGCAAGTATGGATATACGTGGCGCGGTGCAGACCATGAAAGAAAGGGCAACTGAGACAGGGATTGTATTTGAAAATAATGTACTTGTTGGCAAAGTGGAGATGATAGACCTCTTAAAAAGTGAGGATGAGTACGCGCTGCTTAGAAACGTAGCAAAACCCATGAAGGTCTTTGCTCCACAGGACTCAGTGGCATCAGCTCTATCTGAAATGAAAAAGAGTGGAGAGTACATGGCAATGGTTATGAATGGGAATGCACCTGGGGGAGTGCTAGTATCTGGGGGAGTGCTAGTATCTGATGAAGTGCTTTTAAAACTGATTTAAAAACTAAAAAAGATAAAAGAAAGATGACAAGGATGATCCGGGAAATCGCAGAGCTGTGGGATGAACATTTGATGACGATGCGTACCGTTGAACATCTACAAATGTTTAGCATTTCCCTCATAATATCAGTGATTATAGGCGTAATTATTGGAGTATTAATATACTCAAAACCAAAAATAGCTTCTCCGACACTTAATATTCTTAATATTCTGGAAACAATACCAGATATGGCGTTGATAGTTATTCTTTTGCCTCTGCTGCGCTTGGGCACAGGACCCACTATAGCAGCTTCGGTCATCTACTCAATACTACCAATCGCAAGGAACACCTATATCGGCCTTAAGGGTGTAGACGACCAATACATATATGTGGCTGAGGCCATTGGCCTCTCGCCACGCGAAATACTTTTAAAAGTTAGAATTCCCTTATCTCTGCCCCTCATAGCTGGAGGGATAAGGATAGCTCTGGTGTTCACCATGGGGGTTGTAACATTGGGGGGGCTTGTGGCAGCCGGAGGACTTGGAACAGTGATCCAGAATGGTATCCAGCTTTATGAGAAAGATGCTATACTGCTGGCAGGCTTATGGACAGGAATGCTGGCTGTTATACTGGATCTTGCAGCTGGCAGTATCGAAAAGAAACTGCATGAGAGGTATGATATATGGCAGCCACAGCAATGATACTGGAAGCAACGTGGGAACACATCGTGCTCGTATACACCACATTGATGATAAGCATCCTGATAGCTTTACCTCTTGTATTTGCTTCCCTCTACAACCAGCGACTTGCCTCAGTTGTAATGAACTTTGCAAATCTTGTGCAGGCTGTACCCAGTTTTGCAGTTATCGCTATAGTAGTGCCTTTCCTGGGAATTGGTTTTGTCCCTGCGCTAATAGCCATAATGCTGAGGGCGCTTTTACCTATTATTAAAAACACATATATTGGTCTTACAAGTGTGGATCCTGCACTCATAGACTATGCTAACGGCATTGGACTTAGCGAATGGCAGATACAGCGTTACATCAGGCTTCCAAATGCATATCCTGCCATGTTTGCAGGTATCAAGTTTGCGGCTATACTGGCTAACAGCATAGCTGTGCTTACAGCATTCATAGGTAGTGGTGGATTGGGAGAAATCATATTTCAAGGACTTATAGGTTATAATACTGGAAAACTACTCTCAGGAGCCATACCTGCAATTCTTTTAGCATTGGCAATAGATTATTCTTTTACAATACTTGAGAAAAAGTTGACACCCCAGTACACGAAATCATAACTGCAGATAAATTGGCTCGACTTGAAATTCATAACTAGAACACTTAACAGTACCTCCATTATTACTCAGTATTTTGCAGTACTTGAAACAGTATATATAATGCTGTTACAATATTGCAGTACTGTAAGTGTATTGAGGTATCAATATGGTAGATTTTGCATG
>MVQW01000215.1 GCA_002067265.1 Methanomethylovorans sp. PtaU1.Bin073
TGTGGAACTAACAGAGAAACTAAGACTTGGAGACCCTATGGACAAAAACACAGATATTGGGCCCTTGGTGCGTGAGGAACAAATAACCATGCTTGAACAGCAGGTGAAAGATGCTACCTCAAAAGGAGCAAAAGTCCTTGTATCCGGAGGAAGGGTGGATCAGGAAGGATTCTTCTATTCTCCTACTGTTCTTGCCGATGCTACACCCGATATGAAAGTGATGGCAGAAGAGACATTTGGACCAATAGCTCCTATAATCACCGTCAAGGATGAGCAGGAAGCCATCCAGATTGCCAACAAAACCCGGTTCGGCCTGGGGGCAAGTATCTGGACAGAAGATAGAGAGAAAGGAAAACTTCTTGCCAGACAGCTCGAAACTGGAATGGTAGCTGTCAATGCTTTCTTCAGGCCAGAAGCATGCATGCCTTTTGGAGGAGTAAAGGGAAGTGGAATGGGGAGAGAAATGGCAAAGCATGGATTCTATGAGTTTATGAACCTCAAGTCAATAAAGATATATTAGAAGGTGTTCTGAAAATGAAAGGCAGTGATCTCCTGGTGAAATGTCTCGAAAATGAGGGCGTAGAATATATTTTTGGTATTCCGGGTGAAGAGACCCTGGACCTGACTGACTCACTTTCCAGATCAAAAATCAAGTTCATAGTAACAAGACATGAACAATCCGCAGCCTTTATGGCAGATGTCTATGGCAGGCTCACCCATAAACCTGGAGTATGTCTTGCAACTCTTGGTCCTGGTGCAACCAACCTTATAACTGGTGTCGCTGATGCACACCTGGACAGAGCACCGCTGGTAGCTATTACCGGACAGGCTGGACTTGAAAAGACTCACAAAGAAGCCCATCAGTATCTGAATATAGTACAAGCTTTCCGAGAGTTCACAACATGGAACTCCAGCGTGACCAGAGCAGATTTCATACCTGAGATCGTCAGCAAGGCTTTTGATATAGCTCGGGACATGCCAGGAACAACACACATAGAACTTCCTGAGGACATAGCTGCAGAGCAAACAAACAAGATGCCTCTTGTAAAGAAACCATATTCTCATATACGAATGCCTGATGAGGATGAACTGCAGCGTTCTGCCATGCTTATAGAAGCTGCCTATATGCCTGTAATTCTGGCAGGTAATGGCGTTATAAGAGAAGATGCATCTGAAGAATTATGTAATTTTGTAAGAAATACAGGTATTCCTGTAGTTACAACTTTTATGGGAAAAGGTGCATTTCCGGCTGATGATGAACTTTACATGGGATCCATGGGTATCAGGGACAGGGACCATATCATGTGCGGTTTTGATAGAGCTGATCTGGTAATCTGCATAGGATTTGATCATGTGGAATATAGCCCCAGGTTCTGGAATCCGGATGGCTCCAAGAAAATAATACATATTCACTCCCACCATCACGAGATAGACGAAAAATATATCCCAGACCTTTCACTGATAGGAAACATTCGCACTGCTCTGAAACAATTAACACCCTTTTGCAAAAAAAAGGAAATGCTCGAATATTTCTCACGGGTTAGAAAGAACATGGAAAGAGAACTCCTTGATTTTAAGGATGATCTGGCGTTTCCCATGAAACCTCAGAAGATAATATACGATATAAGACAGACCATGGATAGAGAAGATGTAGTCATCAGCGATGTGGGTGCCCATAAACTCTGGATAGGACGTCTTTATCCTGCTTATGAACCCAACACAGTCCAAATATCAAATGGTCTTGCGTCCATGGGATTTGCACTTCCGGGAGCCATTGCCGCAAAACTCCTGAAACCTGAAAGAAAAGTAGTAGCTGTAGCTGGAGACGGTGGATTCCTTATGAATGTACAGGATCTTGAAACTGCGGTGCGTTTAAGCTGCGATATAGTTATAGTTATATTCAATGATGCCAAGTTCGGACTCATAGAATGGCATGAAAAGAAAAAGTTCAATTCCAGCTTTGGGATAGATTTTTTGAATCCTGACTTTGTCAAACTTGCCGAGAGCTTCGGAGCCCATGGAATAAGAATAGAAAAGGCAGAAGACTTCAGGCCACAGCTTGAATACGCATTAAAAGCAGGTGGAGTATGGCTCATGGATGTAAAAGTGGACTATTCTGAAAATATGAGGCTCACAGAAAAACTGCGCAATAATTTATGTATTATCTGAACGATCTGAGACGTATTGCGTGCAGAAAAGTTATTTAGAAGTATATTGAAGCTTGATATAGACTTCTAAACCGTATTAAACTTTTAATTTTTATTGTCTATTCGTTGATAGTGTAAGTGTCTTTTTATTTTAATTTTTTTCATTATTCCATGTGAAGAGCAAGATTGTGCTGATAGGAAATTGAAAGCAGATCTAAGCTGTAGTCTCAAAAACAAAAGAAGACACTAAGGAGTTGAAGATTCGAATGAAACGAGCACTGATCAATTATATTGTAGACATACCATTATTAATATTAACAGTCCTTGAAGGAGTTTCAGGCCTCATTCTCCAGTTTGGAGGCAGAGGTATGTCTGAATGGAGGCATATTCACGAATTATGTGGAGTGTCAATGGTGATTTTATTTGTCATCCACCTTGCTTTGCACTGGAGATGGGTAGTTTGCGTAACAAAGAGCACCTTTGGACTTAACAAGAAGAATGCAGTACAAACATGCTCTACTGAATAACATGTGGTTAAAAATATAATTATATGAAATATGGATACTAATCTGATGTTAACACCACCTTCATATGAGAGCAAATTTAGACTTTAAAAATTGAAGACAATACAGGAGCTTATAATGAACAAAACACTGATGAATTATATTATTGACATACCATTGATGATCCTAACAGTCCTTGAAGGACTTTCAGGTATCATTCTTCAGTTTGGATCAAGAAATGCCTCCTACTTGGGCATGAGTATGTTTAGCTGGAAGCACATTCACGTAATATGTGGAGTGCCAATGGTGATTTTATTCGTCATCCACCTTGCATTGCACTGGAGATGGGTAATCTGTATAACAAAGAATACCTTTGGACTTAATAAGCCAGCACAAGCATGTTCTATAGAGTGACCTGCTATACCATGAGGGATTTCCACATCCCGTATTCTACTTTTTTAGACTGGATTTTAATAAATATATCGCTTTTACGTGGATGATATTAAATATATTAGTATATGCAGAATGGTACGCAAAAAGAGAATATTTAATTTGGAATATCTCCCAAATTCATAGACTAGAGAATTGGATGTGCCGTAAATAGAGAAGGGAGTCTCAGGATCACATAGAAATGTGATTTTCATACTCTATTTTTATAGAGACGTATTAAATAGAATATTTGTCAGAATGTGAAAACATAAAATACAACTGTTTCACACCTCCTTCTAAGGACATATCAAGCTTAATTTACATTTCTATGCTTTAATCAACCTTTAAAGGAGATCACTTAAAACTTCAACATACAAAAAAATGTAAGTTTCTTTTTATTATAATGCAACACATTGGGATGAATTAGGAGAAGTATTGAGCCAATAAAATACTCACATCAAAGATTAAATACAGGGTTAAAACACAGAAAAATTGGAGGAGTTTAGAGTGAAAATGACAAAAACCCACTTTATTATAGATGTGCCATTAATGGCATTGACGCTATTACAGGGAATTTCAGAGATAGTGCTGCTAGTAGGGTCAAATGACTCCACATATATAGGAATTGGCGGATATGAATGGAAGTATATTCATGAAATTATTGGAATCCCAATAATGATACTATTTACTCTGCACTTTATAGAATACTGTAAATGGTTCATTAATGAAACAAAAGACGTTTTCAGGATAGGCTTGTTTGATAGTGTTTAGCAGGGCTATAAGATGCACTGCCCTAATGCTATACAAGCGACTTATTGAAATTCAGGTCACATTTAAGGATACTTTTGACTTTGCGTGAAATGCATCATTTGAAATGAGGTATCATCAATGAAGCCAAAATATGCAAGACATAAAGGAAGTTTCATTACATCATCTGTAGCTTTCAATGCATTCTCCATGCTTTTCCAATGAACCATATCTGTCCACTGGCAGTTGTCACCTTTGAGCAATTCCCTATCAATGAAGCCTGATAGTTTGCCCAGCTCCTGCATCATATCAGCAGATGCCTTGAGAAATTCCTGCTCATTGGTTCCCGGCTTGACTTTGAAATGTACAATTTCCACAGCTATTGATGGCACTTAGATCACTGTATAAACGTGAAACATCAAGATTAATAAGGGTTATGGAATATTGAAAGTGGAAATCTCAGGCAAAACAAGGAAATCAACAATAAGGGAACAGACAATGAGCCTTAGAGATATATTGAAAAACACACTCACAGAACAAGAACTGATGATATTACCAGGAAGATTCGATGTAATAGGCAACATAGCTATTGTGTCAATACCATTAGAACTTGACGCACATAAATATGAGATAGCGAGTGCGCTTATAGCTGGCCAAGGCGGGGTAAAAGCTGTGGTGAACAAGACCTCCAAGCTCAGAGGAGAACATAGAATCGCATCCTATGAGCTGCTTGCTGGCAGTAGTACCAAAACAATACATAGAGAATTTAGTTTTGCCTATGAACTTGATCTGCAGGAGGCCTTTTTCAATGGTAGATTATCCTATGAAAGAAGCAGGATCACCAATCTGGTACAAAAAGGAGAAAGGATAATAGTACCTTTCTGTG
>MVQW01000216.1 GCA_002067265.1 Methanomethylovorans sp. PtaU1.Bin073
ATAAACTTTAATTATATTAATAATATTATATATTATGAGAAAAGAACTGCTCCAATAAAGACTTGTTAAGGATTTATGAGCGCTTTCCTTGAGAGGCCAGGCATGACTACAAAAACAGATATAACTAGCTCTAACAAAAATATTGTGCAATGTGTTAGAGTTACTATTTCAGGAGGAACTACACATGGCTTCTGAGATAGTGGAATCAGTGCCTCTGGAAAATGCTGATACCAATTGCAGTACTATTACTACAAATACGATTCATTTTTTGAAAAAGAAAGGATGCAACACAATTGTAGATTCCACGCTTTTAAATGGCCCTCAGGAATCCAGCACTCATGGAAAAATAATAGCTGCAATGCCTGCTTACAACGAAGAGAAATTCATTGGGAAAACCGTTGTAGGATGTAAACCTTACGTAGATGAGGTTATAGTAATCAATGATGGCAGCACTGATGCCACTGCCATGATCGCAACTGCGTGTGGTGCCACCGTCGTGTACCATGATCAGAACATGGGGTACGGTGCATCTATACGCACTTGCTTTGAAACTGCAAAGAAAATGCAGGTTGCAGCAATGGTAATACTGGATGCTGATGGACAGCATGATCCTTTAGATATCCAGCAGGTCTTACAACCAGTTCTAAATAATGAAGCAGATGTCTGCATTGGCTCAAGATTTCTCAAAGACCACACTGTCAAGATTCCTCTGTATCGAAAAATAGGCATGAAGGTACTGGATTTTGCTACAAATCAGGGCGGAGATACAAAAATCACAGACACCCAGAGTGGCTTCCGGGCTTATTCTGCCAATGCTATAAACAAAATAAGAATTGAAAACACAGGAATGGCGG
This sequence comes from Methanomethylovorans sp. PtaU1.Bin073, assembly GCA_002067265.1. Next base: position 855 of record MVQW01000216.1, read on the forward strand.
CTGGCTCAGAAATCCTGTTGCAGATAAAAGATCAAGGCTTGAAAGTAAAAGAAGTGCCTATTACCTGCAGGTACGACATTGAGGACACTTCCACGCACAATCCGGTGGTACATGGAATGAAGGTATTGGCGAGTATCATCAGTGAAATTGAGTACAAACACCCTCTTTTCTATATTGGGTTGCCGGGAGTGATTTTATTCTGTGCAGGACTGGTCATTGGAGGAATTGTGATTAACTCATACAATACCAGAGGTTATGTGCCATTTGGACCAGCAATTCTAATGGTATTACTTTTTATGGTGGGCTCGCTGGCAATTTTCAGTGCCCTGAATTTGCATGCTACTACTCAGTTATTGAAGAAAATGAAATCAATACAATAAAGGGTTGGTGAAAAACGTTTGAGTTATCCTTTTGTTTCAATAGTGGTTGGAATCCGCAATGAAGAAAGGTATATTGTTGAATGTATAGAGTCTCTCCTCGATCAGGATTATCCAAAGGAATTTTATGAAATAATTATGGTTGACGGTATGTCTACGGACAATACTCAAAACCTTGTCAGGCAATACCCTGTAAAGCTTCTCCTGAACGAAAAAAAGAATGTGGCTGCTGCAAGGAATCTTGGTGTTAAAGAAGCAAAAGGAGAATATATCGCATTTACTGATGGAGACTGCCGGGCAGATAAATCATGGCTGGGCACGTTAGTCAATGAAATGTTAAATGCTCCTGAAAATGTTGCATGTGTTGGCGGTCCAAACCTAATATTCAATACGGACTCATTGTTTGCCCGTGTAGTGGGTTATACCCAGGAGACTTTTTTAGGATCAGGAGGCTCTGCACAGTCAAGTAATTCCTCTGAAAGGAAATATGTGCAATCCATACCGAATTGTAATGCATTCTACAAAAAGCAAATAATTGAAGACATCGGGTATTTCGATGAGACTTTTGTAGTTGGACAGGATTGTGACCTTAACTTCAGAATTGGAAAGAAAGGCTACAGATTCCTGTATATTCCTGAAGCAAAAGTGTACCACCATCGCAGAGGTAATACCAAATCGTTCTCAACTCAAATGTTCAGATACGGTTCATGGATGGTAAAGCTTTTTAAGAAACACAAAGGTGTTGTCCGATGGTATGCATTTATACCAGCTTTCGCTATACTGATCACAATAATTGGGATTGCGATTTCTTTAAAGTATAGTATCATATTGAAGTTATTAGGATTTTTGACTCTTCTGTATATTATCCTAGTCTCATACACTGCTTTGAAAGTAAGCATCAAAATGAGATCTATCTATGGACTTAAAGCCCTATTCATATTGCCTTTGCAACATGTGATGTATGGATTTGGAGTTATTTCACAATTGATTCAGCGGTAAAAATGACAAAAAAAAATATTGGGATACTAACCTTTCCCACCAGTAATTCAGGGAATATACCGTTATCAAATCTTGTAGACATAGTCTGCAGCATTTCGAAAAATACACACCTTATAACCGGAAATGACGGGTACAGTTTTTTCAAAAATGATTCACGGCTCAATGCATATGAAATCAATTGCATGCACAGGAAAAATGCACAAAACGTATTGAAATGGATATTTAAATACATAACTACTCAATTAAAAATGTCTTATAGAATAGCTCGGCTGTCACAAAAAACAGATCTATGGATCTTCTTTATCGGAGGCGACTATTTACTGCTTCCAATGTTAACTGCTAAGCTTTTACAAAAAAAAGTGATATTAGTCTTTGCAGGTTCCATCACAGAATCTCTGAAATCTGAAAAGAGTAAGCT
>MVQW01000217.1 GCA_002067265.1 Methanomethylovorans sp. PtaU1.Bin073
TTCACCTGCAGAAGCGGTCATCTGTTCAGATGAGGCAGATATCTCCTGTGCAGAGGCAGCAATATTCGCTGCATTCACTCCTATCATCCTAACCATCTTGTTCATGTTGTCCATGATAAGGTTCAGCCCGGCGGGGATCTCCTTGAAGTCCACTACCACATCAGTATCAGCTCTTAAGTCCAGTTTCCCATCTACTGCACCTGTAGAGATATCCTTGAAATCATTTACTATCTTGTTAATAGGATTGGTTATGGACCTGGATATAAGATAAGCTACAATCGCCATGAAACCAACTGCAATAGCTGAGATCAGGATCAACTTATTACGCAAGGCTGTTACATCTGCCATGAGTTCGGCTTCCGGGACAACCATTACAAAAGCAAAATCTGACGAGTCTATAGGTGCATAGAACATATTAGTATCTACGCCGGTAATCGGGTCAACAGTTTTAATATGTCCTGATTTACCAGCACTAATATCAGCTGCCATCTGGTTGAATCCTCCAGCATTGATCTCCGTCAACGATTTTGTTCCTATCCAGTTCTTGTTTGTTGGATGGGAAAGGAACACTCCGGATTTACTTGTCATGAAAGCATAGCCAGTGTCATATACAGAGATCTTACTGACTTCTTCATCAATAGAGTTAAGGGCTACATCCACACCGGTGATGCCTACAAATTGCCCATTTCTGATAATTGGTGAAACATAGCTTACCATCAAGGTACCTTCATATAATGAAGGTTCAGTAACTATAGCTTCGTGGAGCTTTTTAGGTAACTGGTAATAATCACTTGTTTCATAGTCCAGCAGGGGGTCTACCACAAGTGAACCGCTTAAAGTGTTCCAGTATGGAATGAATCTGCCGGTTGAATCATGGCTTGCAGTATTGGTATACTCATTATCTTTTCCATCGAAAGCATTTGGTTCGAATGCTACATAAGTCCCGATAACACCAGGATTAGATACTAAAAGATCTTTGAGCATTGCATTAACTTCATCCCTGTTGCCGGATTCATAATTTTCCATTGTAGTGGCAAGAGTTGAACCCAATGAGACATATGCATTCATTTCTCCGTTAAAATCATTTGCATAAGTCAATGTATCACCCATGACTTCTTCACGGGCAAGGTCTCCTGACTCTTTTGTAACATCAGTGATGATAAGGTAACTGGAGATTGCCATCACCATGGTCACACTAAGCATAACATAGATCATTATCTTTGTCTTCAGGTTGATATTATTCGATTTCAACTACTCACCTTCAAAAAGTACATGTGCTACATAGCACAGGTTATTATATTAATACATATATATAATTTTTGGACTATTTAGCCTATTGTGAAAAATGTAATTTGACCAATATCGAATGTTTAGAGAGAATTTTTACAGCAGCTCATTAAGAGTCAAGCGCTGCTAAAAAAGAAGTCCTGAGTTCCCTTTCTAAGGGTACAATACCCTTAGAAATATCAATAATTTCTGTAAGGTACGGCAAATGTACTCTTTCTTTGATCCAGGTTACATCACGTACATGATGAAGGTAAAGGGCATTCTCCACATATTCATAACCTCCTCTGACTTTTCCCACAGCAAAAAAATCCTTGTCTGAAAGAGGCATGATTACCAGATCACCAATATGGATGTCATTGGCAAAACAAAAAATAGCTTCCGACCACTTATTAAGTCGCGTATCTTCTATGTAGCACAGGTGAGATCTTATGAGTTCTTTTATACGTTCATGTTTTTCAAATTTGTCGAACTCTCTCATAGTCTCCCTCAAAAGTCTTGCTTCTTCTTTCAGGGCGTTCAATCGTGATATCAAAAGCTCCATCTGCTGACGCTGCAACTCTTCCGGAAATCCTTCAGGCAAGTGGATCTTTTCGAACTCCTCTGCAAGTTCTGTCCTGAACTTGCTGTCCATTTTTCTGTATTCTTCACGCAGGTACTCAAAATTAGAGCTTTTTGTGTCAATGTATTTCAGGTTGAATATTTCATCAGTAAATTCATCCATCAGATGGATCTCAATGTTGAATGTAATGACCCCCTGTTCCAGGCAAGCATCTGCTCTCTTCCCACAAGATCCGGTATTCACCAGCCAACAATTCACTACATTTTCCATATGTGACACCTTTTTCTCTTGTTATAGAGGACATATTAAGATGTCGAATGAAAAGGAAATATGAGTATCAATTGTAATATCCGGTGCTCAATTGTTAAATATCATGAACCACTCTTCTATTTCCAAAACACTATTGAGATATATGATCCCTGAAAAATCCTATGATGTCATTGTAATCGGAGCTGGCCCTGCCGGTTCCACTGCCGCTACCTACGCAGCCCAGAGGGGTATGTCCGTTTTATTGGTTGATAAGAAAAAAGATATCGGTGTTCCCCTGCAGTGTGGTGGCTTTCTGCCACATATTGAGACACTTCAGGAACTGATTCCTGATGCAGAACTTCCTTTCACTCTTGAAGAATATCCTTCCAGTTGCGTACATGCTACAACTTATTCTCAGCGTTTCATTGCTCCTAATGGCCTATCCAAAGGTTTTGAAGTGCAGGGAGATGCACTTGACAGGCGCAGATTTGATAAGCATCTTGCTATGGTTGCTGCAAAAGCTGGTGCACACCTTCTCATCGCAACCACTGTACTGGAAGTTGCCGGAACCAGAGTAACAATGGACGGAGCATTCGGCAGATATGAAATCCAGGGAAAAGTAATCATTGGAGCTGACGGCCCGAATTCGATCGTCGCCGCTTCAAAGGGCATGCTAAGAGATCCCGATCCCATGGGAATAAGCACAGCATTTGAATATGAATTATCAGGCGTAGATGTAGATAAGGAAGCTGTGGAAATGTATTTTGGAAAAGACTATGTTCCCGGCGGTTATGCCTGGATAATCTCGCAGGGCGGTGACAGGGCTAATATTGGAGTGGGAATCCGTGAAGCTCTCTTTGCAGAACAAATGTGTGCAAGAGATTATCTTAACAGGTTCATGTATGAACATCCTATTGCCAGTGAAAAATTAAAAGAAGGCACTGTAGTATCAGTTATCTCTGGGCTTGTACCTGTAGGAGGCGCACCTAAAATCACTGCCACAAAAGACACTCTCATTGCAGGAGATGCTGCAGGACATCTCATTGCCACCAACGGCGGTGGCATATCCACAGCAATGGTTGGAGGCAAAATTGCCGGGGAATCTGCTGCT
>MVQW01000218.1 GCA_002067265.1 Methanomethylovorans sp. PtaU1.Bin073
TTTGGATTTCTGTGAAGGCCAAGCTCCATCATGTAGATCAGAACAGTATATTTATTGGATTCATCGGAAATTGGGGAAATGTTCCCTAGAGGAAGCGTTGAATAATGGATGTTTGCTTTATCGAGCTTTTCTACGAACTCTCCTATGTTATCATTGTCAGCAACAATGATCTCTTCGATCTCAGTGTCGTTTTCAAGTATCCATATAATCTCATCCTGCATGATCTTGCATGAAATGATAGTCATAGTGGGCATCAAATTCCTCCAATTATATGTTTCTTGCTTGTGTTTATGTTTAGTAAGTTGCATATCTAAAAGGTCAATTCTTCCATCCAAGGTCGGATTTTATAATTAAGATTGATCTTTCAAGCGTTTTTCTTCCCTTTATGCTAGCCAATTGCCTGGCACCCAGTAAAGTTTCAACTATTGCTTCCGCACGCATATCGACAGGCTCAGAAAAAATGAACTCTCCTTTTTGCAGGCCATTTTTCAAAACCTCTGAAAACCATGCCAGAACATTCTCCATTAACAGCAAATGCTGTTCTTTTACCTTCTCAGGCAGTTCTTCAAAATCAAGTATAAGGGAGCCAATCGGGCAAATATTACGTCCTTCATCAAATTCTCTTAACATAAAATCAAAGAAGTATTGTAGTTCTTCAATGGCTGAACAACCCGATTGAGCCATTTTGTCAATATCCTTAGTAAATTGCTGTCTTATGCTTTCAAATATGGTTGCGACAAGGTCTTCCTTTAGAGGATAATAGTGATGAATGGCAGCATTCCTGATACCAAGTTTTTGAGAAATATCTCTGTAGCTAAACCCATTATAGCCTCTGCATTGCAGAAAAGTCCTTCCGTAACTTAATATCTGTTGATTGGTATTGTTCATCTCTTGCATAACTATACACTTACTTACTAGTAAGTAAGTAAAAGGTTTACATATAAGTACTATTTGCTTTATTGTGGAATTTAGGCTTATCATCTAGAAACAGCAAAGACAAACCCAATTTTTACGAAATATGAACTATATACAAAGTATCTATCTTTTGTTATATGACATATTACAAAAAATAAAAAGGATGAGTTCTTAGAACCAAATCAAATAACTCTCACTTTGTTTTCTTTACCGGGATCTGTACCTCTGTGAGCAATTCTTCCTCAGGCACTTCCTTTGGATCATTAATATACAGGCTACGAGATTCACCTGCAATTTCAAGCCCATGCTCTGTCATGTACTCAAACAATCGCGAATAACCCATTTCTACGCCATCATAAGGACCCTTATATATCGCAGAAACTACCTGCACAGCAGGCATAGTTCTTTCTTTTATAGCAGGATCATCAACATTCACTCTACCTGCAAAGGGAAGAGCTGTTTCTATGTCTGCTCCTATTTCTTTGTATTCTTTGTCATGGCAGATGAACATCACTGGTCCTGTGATTTTTGCATTACTGTGCTGGAAAGCTTGTGAACCCACGAATCCAAAAAGTTCACCAGCATGTTTGCTTATTGTATCTTCATAAGTTCCGATCTCTCGTCTGCTCAGTACTCTCAATTCAGGTATATCCTTTATCTGTGGTTCACTTACGTTCATTCCAAGCAACTCCATTGCACTATCTGGTTTGAGCAAGACCTGTTCGATTTTCTCGAGCCGAAGGATATCCGATCTGACTTCAAGGGCTCTGTTTCTCATCATATCTGAGATTATGTCCTTTTTCCCTTCCTCTTCTGCATCCAGCAATGTACCGATCTCATCCAGTCCAAATCCCAGCCAGCAGAGAGTCTTGATCTTTATACCTTTCTCTATTTGTGGGAAAGTATAGTATCGATATCCTGTAAACTGGTCCTTAGCTTCTGGAACAAGCAGACCCTTACGGTCATATAAACGCAAAGCTTTGCATGTCAGATGCGTCATCAGAGAGAACCTGCCAATGGGTATCCTATCGTTTGTCATCTTGCTCAATCCCTAATAGAGTTCAAGATGTGATAAAGGGTCGTTATTTGCCACGGGGCAGACTTTTGATCTTTACTTTTGCCCTCATTACTTTCACTTTTCTAATTGTAATCACCTCTCTTTTATTTTATATTTCATTTTGTCTCTGGATTTCCTTCATAAGCTCAATAAGTTTCTCTTTAGTGAACATGCCTTTCTTAATGATAGAGGATACGTTCTCATTCAATGAGCTCATATCAGTTGAATCCAGGTCCTTTGCAGTACATATTATAATTGGAATGTCAATGGTTTCAGGTTTAGCCCTTAGTACTTTTACTACATCAAATCCATTTACATCAGGCATCATTAGGTCAAGAATTATTAGATGTGGCTGTTTTTCCAGTGCAACATCTATGGCTTCCTGACCTCCGTAAGCTGCAAGAGTATCAATTCCTTCGGTGTTCAGCATCGCAGTTATCAATTCAACTGCATTTTTCTCATCATCCACAACAAGTACTTTAAGAGGAGATTTTGCTGTATTTTCCTTGATTCTTTTAAGTGTAGCAAGAAAAGCTTCTTTTTGTATGGGTTTTACAAAATGGTCTGCAGCACCCCAAACTATCCCAATTCCCTGTTCTTCCAGCATGGTTGT
>MVQW01000219.1 GCA_002067265.1 Methanomethylovorans sp. PtaU1.Bin073
AGCTGCTCTCCGATAGTTGGAAAGACATTCGGGCAGCTTAAGCTTGAAACCGAGACCGGGGTCTATGTAATGGCTGTAAAAAGAGGCGACAAATGGATCTACAGCCCTAAAAAGAACACTCAGATACAGGTGGGGGACGTTCTTATAGCCCGTGGGTCACACACAGGAGAAGAAGCGCTAATAGAAATGTGTGCCTGCCCTTTGGGTGAAGGAAATAAATGATACCCTTATCTAAGGGCATCTATTCTTTTTACAGAACCATCCTTATTCCCGACGAAAACCATATCTGCAACGTCAGTGAAGATTCCGTGTTCAACAACTCCAGGGCACATAGATAAGGCAATAGAGAGAGCTTCCACGTTATCTATAGTTCCAAAAGATGCATCTATCACGAAGTTCCCATTGTCAGTGATTACAGGCCCATCTTTCCGTGATGCAAGGCGAAGCTGTGGTTCTCCTTCAAGTTCCCGCACGTATCTCATGACCAGTTCCTTTGCATAAGGTAGCACTTCTATTGGTACGAAATGGTCAAGTTGTTCCTTCATTTTCGACTCATCGACCACGACCACGAATTGATCCGCAGAATATGCAACAACCTTTTCCCTGGTATGTGCAGCTCCTCCGCCTTTGATCACATTCAGATCAGCATCTACCTGATCAGCGCCATCTATCGCAATGTCAAGATCAGGATATTCAGCTAATGTTGTAAGTGGTATGCCTGCTTCAATAGCCAGCATTTCAGACTGATAGGATGTGACAACAGCCAACACGTCCAGACCATCTGCTACCCTTCTGCCTATCGCTTTAATTGCATAAGCCGTAGTAGAGCCAGTACCGAGTCCTACCACAGTTCCATCATCTACTAAACAAGCAGCAGCTTCTCCAGCTGCCTGCTTTCCTGTGCTACCTGATGTAGCGTTCCTTTCCTGCATGTTCTCACTTACCTTATGGGGATAGTCTTCGTCTGTCTCTTGGGAACAATACTACATCACGTATGTTCCCAACTCCCAGCATTGTCATTACCAGACGTTCGCATCCGACACCCCATCCGGCATGCGGAGGCATTCCATATCTGAAAGCCTTCAGATAGAACTCGAATCCTTCGGGATTGAGTCCCTGGGATTCGATCCTGTTCTTTAGCATATCATGAATGTGTATACGCTGTGCACCGGATGATAGTTCCATTGTCCTGTGCATCATATCAAATGACTTGCTGAACTGTGGCCTGTCCTCGTATGGCATTGCATAGAATGGCTTGATCTCTGTAGGCCAGTCGATGATGAAATAGTGAGAAACTCCCATTTCTTTGAATACATGGGCACCAATAGTATGTTCAGACAGGGTGCTGAGGTCATCTCCCCATTTGAGTGTCTCTTCACCATGAGCATTTACTATTTCCAGTACTTCATCGTAGGTGAGCTTCGGGAATGGCACTGCCGGGACCTGCAGATCTATGCCAAGCACTTCAAGTGACTTTGCAGCATTTTCCTTCACGTGAGCATAAACATAAGCGATCATGTTCTCAAGGATTGCCATAACATCAAAGTGGTCGCAGAAACTTGCTTCTATATCAATAGAAGTTGCCTCATTGAGGTGTTTTCTGGTATCGTGTTCCTCTGCTCTGAATATGGGGCCTATCTCAAAGACCCTGTCAAGTCCTCCTGACATGAGGATCTGCTTGAAAAGCTGAGGGCTCTGGTTAAGGAAAGCTTCTCTGTCAAAGTATGTTATTGGGAATAGGGATGTTCCACCTTCGGTTGCAGTAGCTACTACCTTTGGGCTTGTAACATCGACAAATCCATTGTCGCTAAGATATTTTCTGACTGCCTGAAGAGTTTCATGGCGTATTTTAAAGATAGCTGTGGTCCTGTCTCTTCTCAGGTCCATGAACCGGGAATCCAGGCGAGTGTCCAGTTCAGCTTCAACTTTTCCTGTAGTATCCATGGGTAGAGGCGACTCAGCTTCATTTAACAACTTAATCTCTTTGGGGATGAGCTCATATCCTCCAGGGGCTTTTGCTTCAGCTTTCACGGTAGCAGTGACAGTGATCACAGATTCCCTTACAAGCTTTCTGGCAGTTTCAAGAAGTTCGGCGTCAGTCTTCTTTTTGACAAGGGTTACCTGTGCACGGCCTTCTCTGTCACGCAGTACGACAAAACAAATGCCTCCAAGGTCTCTTACTTCGTACACCCAGCCAGCTAAGGTCACTTCTGAACCATTCATAGCTGCAGGATCTATCTGGGACGTATAATGTGTCCTTAAGTTCAATGACATATATTCACCTTATTAGTAGTAATTTTTACATCAGTACGATCTTTGCATTATAAAAGCAATTACTTTTATATAAACAATATTTATTCAAGACTTCTTTCATTGATCTCAAATGAAATGTTTTCTATCATCATTTTTTCCACTGTTTTGAGATCAGAAGACTGGCTCAGCACCCACATGAGCTTTACAAGAGCAACTTCAGGCAGCATGTCCTCTCCTTCAATTGCACCAGCTTTTAACATATCTCTGCCGGTATCATACACACGGTCACACACACGCCCGTGCAGGCATTGAGAGGTTATTACCACCGGCACGTTCATAGAAGTTGCACGCTCGATCATAAGCACCCATTCAGATGATACATGTCCTAGTCCAGTACCCTCTATTACAATGCCTTTGTATCCTGCATCAAGATAATACGATATTATTTCAGGATTTGCTCCTGGTGTAAACTTTACCAGTGCACATTTAGGCTCAAAACTTCCTCGAAGTTCGAGTTCATGCGAGTTTCTCTTATTATAGTCAAGATGAGTGTGTATCTCGCCGGTATGATATTCCACAAAACCTATAGGTTCTGAATTAATGGACCTGAATGCATCTCTTCTGGAAGTATGCATCTTCCTTACCTTGGTAGCTCTGTGTATATCACAGATATCATCGGATTCGCTGCCATGCATAACCACACACACTTCCGCGATGTCACTAACAGCTACCTTAGCTGCACATATTGCATTCATCGCGTTGTCGCTGCTTGGCCTGTCGGCACTGCGCTGGGAGCCCACAAACACAATGGGAACTGGTGTCTGGACCATAAAAGAAAGTGCAGCAGCCGTATACATCATAGTGTCCGTACCATGTGCGATGATAATCCCATCTGCGCCGCCTTTTATCTCTTCCACCACAGCTCTGGCAAGCTCTTCCCAGTATTCCGTCCTCATGTTCTCGGAAAGGATATTATATATCGCCCTTCCGGAGAAATCAGCAATTTCTGTAAGCTCAGGGATGGCTTTTAAGATATCATCCGCAGAGAACCTCGCAGTAACTGCACCTGTTCTGTAATCTATCTTGCTTGCAATGGTACCGCCGGTAGAAAGAATGGAAACCTTTGGCAATTTTCCCTTAGTTGTCTTTTTTGTCTCAGAGGTGCTGGCAGAGCCAATCTCCTGAGTCTTTGCAGTTTTCTGAAGCAAGGTTATCTTTGTGTTATCAGGAGAGATACCTGCATTATAACCATTTGACATCTTGAGGACAATATGATGTGTAGTGCTCGGCATCACTATGCCCTCGTATCCTACACCGTCCTTTTCTATCCTTATCTTGTCACCCTGTTGGAATTCCATGAAGATCACATCTGCTGATTACATTGATCACGCTTTGGTAATATTTTGTTTCACAAGTTCTACGAGCGTATTTAAGGAAGCTTCAGAAGCGTTTTTCAATGTACTTATCTCTTCTTCTGTCTGCTTCATAGTTTCTTTTCTTCTGATGATGGCCTTTTCCATTTCTTCAAATGCAGGGCCACCGATGACCTTTCTTTTCTTTATATTTGAAATAGGATCAAGGGCTTCACATACCATCTCTTCTGTAAGTCCCTTGGTACTGAGTTTTATCCCCAGGACCTTGTCTGTCACAGCATCTATCTGTTGCAGATGGATTTCTCCTTCTCCTCTTGCAAGTACGCCTACGACTTGATGAGCTGTCCTGAAGGGTATTCCTGTCACTCTCACCAGCGTATCTGCAAGCTCGGTAGCGGTGGTAAATCCCATCACGGACTTTGCAGCCATGACTTCGTTGTTGACTTTCATAGTCCTTACCATACCCTCCATCATACGTACCGAGCTTCTGGTAGTTTCCAGAGCTTTCCACATGTTAGGCGTGGCCTCTTGCAGGTCACGGTTATAACTTAAAGGAAGGGCTTTGCATGTGGTAACAAGAGCCATCAGTGACCCAACCACCACACCGCTTTTTCCTCTCAGCAGTTCTGCAGTGTCGGGATTCTTTTTCTGTGGCATTATGGATGATGTGGATGCATAGCGGTCATCCAGCTCTATGAAAGCGAATTCTGAGGTAGACCAGATCACAAGCTCTTCTGCCATTTTACTTAAGTTTATGATGAGATTTGTGAGCACAGCGGTACTTTCTATTAGAAAATCCCTGCTGCTGACAGCATCCATGGAATTCTCCACAAGGCCGCCAAAACCCAGCAGTTGCTGGGTGCGTTCCCTGTTGATGTTGAAGCCTGTGGAAGCAAATGCAGCAGCTCCCAGAGGGCAGAGGTTAACTCGTGAATATGCACTCTTAAGACGTTCCACATCCCTGCCCAAAGCATCCATATGGGCGATAAGATGGTGAGCCAGTGTAGTGGGCTGTGCATGCTGCAGATGTGTAAAACCAGGCATTAACGTCTCAATATTTTTGGCTGCAAGTGAACCTAAGGTACGGCGTAGAAGTTGTAATTCCTCCATGAGCGCAAGCATCTCTTCGCGCAGGGTTAAACGAATGCATGTTGCAACCTCGTCATTGCGGGATCTTCCTGAGTGCATCCTGCCTCCCACATCCTCGCCAACCATATCGATAAGTCTTGATTCCAACGAAATATGAATGTCTTCGTAAGTATGATCCAGTTTCTCGATGCCTTCTTCCCTGATGCGTAATAGTCCATTGAGGATACTGGAACAATCCTGTTCCTTTATTATTCCCTGTTCCTTTAACATGATGGTGTGGGCAAAGTCCACCATTATGTCTGCATCGAATATCCACTTGTCCGACTTCATTGAAGAAGTGAACTCCATTATGTCCTCATCGGGCGTGCTGGCCAAACGCCCTCTGCGCAGAATATTACTCATCTGTTACCTCTTTTATTTCATTGAGAATCAGGTTGTAGCGTGGTTACGGTCTGTACACTTAAAAAAGAATCGGTATTAATTATATATCACCTTGCAGAATAGGAAGCAGGATATGCACAGTAGTGCCTTTCCTTTGCTCACTTTCTATCCATATTTTTCCTTTATGTGCATCCACTATTTTTTTACAGATGAACAATCCAAGGCCCGTACCTCCGTATTTGCGCCTTATTGAGGGATCAATCTGGTAGAATTTCTGGAATAGATTGGGTAACAGGTCTGGAGGTATGCCTATTCCGTTATCCTGAATGCTGATGTGGATCTTTTCTTCTTCCTTTGCGGCAAAGATACTTATCTTACCACCAAGAGGCGTGAACTTAATAGCATTGTCCAGAATGTTAGTTAGCATGTCTGTGAGTTTTTCTGCATCCCCTTCTATTTGAGGTAAATCTTCCTGTACATGGCGAAGGACTTCTAT
>MVQW01000220.1 GCA_002067265.1 Methanomethylovorans sp. PtaU1.Bin073
CCGATGGCCGGTTCGTGTGGTGAAAGTCCAAAACCCAGAAAAGTAACCGAAGCTTCATGCAAAATAGCATGTGGAAACATTAAGATCGTGCCTAATATGAATTGAGGAATTAAATGAGGCAGAAAATGTTTTACAGCTATCCACCATTTGGATTTACCAAAATTTCGGGATATATGAATATATTCCTGGGTCTTTAGCTGCTTTATTTCTGCTCTTACAACTCTTGTCAGACTTGTCCAATGAGTTAATGCAACTCCAATGATTACTCCCGTGGCACCGCCCCCCAGTCCTATAGAGATAAGGATTATTAAAAGAAGATGCGGTATCGAAAGGGAGAGGTCTACCAGCCAGGATACAAATGAATCTTCTACTTTTCCTATGCTTGAAAGTAAACCTAATATTACACTCAATACAGTACTGATCGTGGATGCGAAAGCTCCTATCAATATACTTAATCCTAGTCCTCCCAGGGTTCTTGTAAACATATCTCTTCCCATCCAGTCAGTTCCAAAAGGATGTTCAAGAGAAGGAGCAAGGTTCTTTGATCCAAAATCAGTAGGTAGTGACTTGCTGTCTATAAATAAACTGGAAATTACGATTGTAATTAACAACAGCGACATAAATCCTATCAATAGAATGGTTCTTTGCCTCAGGTTCATTCCTATGAAGGATCTTTTGTTCATTGTTACAACAGCTGTACTCATGATGATATCTCCTGCTGTTTTATCCTGGGGTCGAGGAATTCATAGATGATATCAGCAATCAGATTCCCGAAAAACACAAACAACGCGCTTATGATGACTATTCCTAAAAGAAGAGGCACATCAGATCTTAGACCAGCTGCTACTGTAGCCTGTCCTATTCCGGGATAAGAAAAAACCTGCTCCACAAGGACAGCTCCTCCGAACAATTCGCTGAATCCAAGAAACTGCAATGTGATGGCAGGAAGAGCTACATTTCGGATTCCATGCCTTAGTATAAGATCGAATCCTTTTTCCCCTCTTGCCTTTGCAAATAACACATAATCACTTGACATAACTTCAATTAATTTTTCACGAGTGAACATTGCAATTGAGGCAACTCCCAGTAAACTCAGGGTTATTGTAGGGAGGATCAAATGTTGTATCCGGTCGAAAAAAGTCACATCTGTGACTCCTATAGGTACACTTAGACCTACAGGGAACCATCCTAAATAAACTGAAAATACAAGTAACAGGATCAATGCCAGCCAGAATGTAGGGGTGGCGGCTAAAAGATAGCAGTAAGTTTTTATTGCCTTATCAACCAAAGTTCCACTTTTCATTCCCGCTATTATTCCTAAAATGAACCCCAGGATTCCCGATGTTAACCAGGAGGAAAACATCAAAACTAAAGACGCTGTAAATCGTTCTTTGATAACATCAATAACAGGCATCCTGTAAATCAATGAAGTTCCAAAATCCCCTTCAAGGATGTTATTTGCCCAGTTGAGGAATTTTTCCTGCGGGGAAGTGTTAACTCCCCAGTATTCTTCTAATTTTGCCTTTTGTTCCGGCTGTATACTCATTTCCCCAATATAAGCTCTGACAGGATCTATCGGAGACTGCTCGATAATCCAAAAGCTTGCAATGCAAACAACTATCAAAAGGAGGATCAATTTGATAGCCTTTTTTCCAATAAAAAACCCTAGTTTTCTGTGTTTCACTCCTTGCCCTCCATATTACTCAGGTGCTTATCTTACACTCCAGACATACTTCTAGAAAAGATCTGTTAAATGGGTTTCTAAAAAAGAAGTTGTACTGAGGATTTCCAGATCCTCAGCACCATTAAACCCCCGCCTAATTTTCCGTGCGCTTCCATTCAAGAATGTTTCCAAAGATATCAGCACCATGAGGCTGGATTTTTGGAGTTCCCATGTCTATATCCTCATCTACAATGTATACATAATTGATTGTTGCCATCCACATC
This sequence comes from Methanomethylovorans sp. PtaU1.Bin073, assembly GCA_002067265.1. The sequence continues at coordinate 1,948 of MVQW01000220.1, forward strand.
CATGTAGCATCGCCTTTCTCTGAGAATCCGGTTTCTCCATCCCAGGCAGCCAATTGCCAGTTCTCATTGGCAGTGTTCTGATCTGAGCTGGTTATGGCTTTTCTCAAATAGGCATCCACAACAGAATTGTTGTACATTATTATGTTATTGTAGTTTGCAGGATCATAGCTCTTGCTATAGTATTTTAGGTACAGGTCAGTCGGGTCAAGTGAACCGTATCCGAAGACGACTGGTGTTGACTGAGCAAGGGTATCGATCTTATCCCAGCTTGCACCCTCAGGATTAATGCTTATACCAATCTTTTTGGCTTCTTCTGAGATAGAAACGGCCAATGCCTGTCTTTCCTGTGCAGTTGCCGCGTATAACAAAGTAAATTCAGCTTTTTGCCCGTTTTTCTCAACGATACCATCGCCATCAGTATCTACCCACCCGGCATCACTTAAGATCTTCTTAGCCTCATCAATGTTTCCATCTTCAAATATTGCTTCCTTGTTACCCCACGGTACTTTATCTACACCAGTGAATTCCTCTTGGCCCTGCCCGTTCAATGCGCCATTGATCAAAGCCTGCCTGTCTATTCCAATATTTAATGCTTTTCTTATTGCAACATCGGAGGTTACATTGTTTCCGATTGCATAGCCATTCTCTGTTTTTTGGCCTGTATTGGGCTGCATTGGGAAACTAATTCCGCGAGCATCAATGGAATCCAGAGATACTATTTTCATTCCATCGACATTCTGATTGGCATAAGAAGATGGAATTTCAGCCAGGTCGATCTGTCCTGACTTCGCAGCTGCAAAAGCAGTATCTGCTTGCATATATACTATGGTCAGTTTCTTGAAGTATGGTGTTTCGCCATAATAATCAGGATTGGCTTCAAAAATTACTTGCTGACCTTTATCCCATTTTACGAACTTGTACGGGCCTGATCCTATGGGATTCTGACCATAGTTTTCTCCATAAGCATGTTCAGGTACAATCCCAATTACTACGAGTTTATTAATGAATGTGGCCTGATTGTCATTTAGTTTAAATTCAACTGTTTCATTATTGAGGGCTGTAGCTTTTTCAAGCATAGAAAGATCCACTTCACCAGCTGCTTCTGCTGCTGTGTTAAATGTGAATGCCACATCTTCTGCTGTTAAAGGTACACCATCATGGAATTTAACGTCGTTTCTTATAGTAACAGTCCACGTTAATCCATCCTCACTAACTGTGTAATTCGTAGCAAGATCATTAATCAAAGCTGCATTACTATCTCTTTTAAAAAGAGTGCTCTGGATCAATGGTTCATGATTATATCCCCATCCAGTAATGGGGTTGAATCCAGCTTCAGGCTCTCCACCGTGAGTTCCGACCGCTGCAACTAATTCATCTGTACTTGCTTCTCCTGTAGCCGCTGCATCTGCACTTGTTTCATTTGCAGTTGTATCATCTGCATTTCCTGCACATCCGGAAAATGCAACGACTCCTATTATTATTAGTCCTATCAATAAAAGGCTCAATGATTTGTTCATTTAAACTCCTTCTCCACTTGTTTTCGGAAATAAAATTTTTATTTGTAGTATGTCTCCTAAGAGTATTTTAATGACCATTTATAATATTTTAATCTAAACTCATATCTAAAAATACTCTTAATTTAACACTAATATGCAATTTTATAATCAGCATCAAGTAAAACAATTGTATTATTTAATACTTTTGTTTGCTAAAGTATTACCTCAAGAAGAAATAAAAAATTTACAAAGAAGAACCACTTTGAAAAAAAAGCAATTCGAATTAATATTCAATGCTTAAAAATCAGTTTGTGCAAATTTGACTGGAAAAATTGGGAAATATGAATTGATCATTCTCAGGCTTAAATACAAAATATTCTATTTTACCTTTGACATCGCATATACTGGCATCAGCATTTCAATAACAAGGATACCATCTGCTTTCATACTACAGCCATATGCAAACTGCCTTGGAGTTTTCTACTTGAAAGTCGGAACTAAACATACTAATCAATAATAAAGTATAAGTTAAAGCATTTTTATAACTAAATATGTAACATATAATGCATATCTATTTATACAAATGTAGTCATTATGAAAGTGCCAGAAAAAGTTGAGCAAAATCTGACGGAATGGATTTTCTGGGTTCCATTCCGTCTAATCACCTATTTTTAACCAACATTATCGAATAGCTTTGATAAAATCCTCGATAATTACTCACCTGGATGATAACAACTGCCTGGAAGTCATTGTTTTGGATGGAGAAGGTTAGGATGTCAGGTCGATGGCTGAGAAGCTTATGTCACTTAAGGGTGTGAAATATGTGAAATTGAACACTGCACAGACTCCGGAAAGTAACAATCAAATCTATGAAGATCTTCGAAAAACTTAAAATTTTAAAATAATTTTTATTTTTGAGTATAAACAACTTATCTTAATCAGAGGTTTGTCGGAATTCTCTCCACATTATTGCCATCAAACAAATATTTTTCTGAATGATGTCGTCACCACAATAAAAAATATATAAATAATATACTAGTTTTTTCACATAGTTTAAATAGTTGATTCACTAAACATTATACAAAGAGTATTTTGATCCCCTCGTATGTAGCAAACGGGTGGTACAAATGCAAACCAAATTAAACAAATCAACTTTTCTTCAAATCGTAATGTTGATGACCATGATCACAGGAATCGGGTCAGCCGATGAGATCAATATAGAACTTCTCAGCAACTTTGGAGGAAATGCATATGATATTGAAGTAGTTGGAAAATATGCATATCTGAGTCAAGGACAATACCTTGTTGTGTTGGACATCACAGATGCCAATAAGCCATCTGAAGTCGGCAGAGTGATTACTCCATCGATAGTAAGCGCTATAGATGTATCAGGAAATTATGCTTATGTAGCAGATGGTAGCAGTGGTCTTACAATAGTTAATATAACTAATCCGGCAGCCCCTAAAATTATGGGTACTTATACAGG
>MVQW01000221.1 GCA_002067265.1 Methanomethylovorans sp. PtaU1.Bin073
GTTCCCGCACGGAAAATATTAGTCTGAGAACATATTCTATTCTTTCATGCATGGAATTCAATTAATATGGCATGGTCATGCCTGTTTTGAGATAAGGGCTGCTTATAATATGCTGATTGATCCTTTTTTCAGGGGTAATCCAAGTGCAAAGCTACTTCCGGAAGATGTAAATCCTGATATCATATTTGTGACCCATGGCCATTATGACCATCTGGGAGATACAGTTGAGATCGCTCAAAGAACAGGGTGTAGAGTTATTGCAATGCATGAACTGGCTAATTACCTTAAATCTCAGAATGTAAAGGCTGAAGGCATGAACATAGGAGGTAAAGTCCAGGTTAATGGTATCTCAGTAATAATGACAGATGCAAATCATTCTTCATCCATATCTGATTCAGGACAAAGGTTATACGGAGGCAGAGCCGCAGGCTTCATATTACAGATTAATGGTTGTTCCATCTATCACACTGGTGATACAGGTATTTTTGGAGATATGCGGCTCATTGGAGACATATATAGGCCGGATGTTGTACTATTGCCCATAGGGGGCAAATATACGATGGATCCTGAAGATGCAGCAAAAGCCGTGGCCATGATTGGTCCAGGAATCGCAATACCGATGCATTATAATACATTTGATGTAATTTCTCAGAATCCAGTAGAATTTATGCACAAGGTAAAGGATATATGTGAAACAAAAGTACTGATAATGTCTGTAGAAGATGTATTGGAGCTATAAAAGCAGTGGCTTTCGAGATGAGGAGTATGTTTATATATAATTAATACTGAAGATAAGATGGCAAAAGTCGAACATCATTGTTCTCTATATCCCCTCTAGTTCTCGTCATACGGCTTTTGCCTTATTCATGCTATAATGTTGCCCGCTATATGGATTATTCTGTTTGGCAGACTTGTATCTTTTAATTGTCATTTACTCTCAAGCTGAGCTGCTGCCTTGGCTGGATATGTCTTGTTTTAAAAATTAAATGACATGGTTAACAACCATATCATTTGATGTTCTCAAAGCATTTTTTCAGATGCTCACTGTTTAGAGGCTGTGTGAGCAGGCTAACCAAAATACCTATTAACAAAGCAACAGGTGTAGCTACTAGAATCGGGTCTACTAATGTCCATGTGCCTGCAAGCAAAGTTGCCTTACCAAAAAGTGCCTGACTTATGCCAAGTGGAACTGCTTCTTTTGCATGTACCAATACAAGCCATGCCAGACTACTAATACTGCCTATCACCATACTGGCAATAGCTCCTTCTTTTGTCATCCGTTTCCAGAAAAGAGCCCCAATGTACATGGGCAGGAAAGCTGCAGCACATAATCCAAAAAATATCGATGTAGCAGGGGCTATAATGCTAGGTGGCAGAGTGTATGCCAAAATTACGCTTACAAGTATAGTGAAAGCTATCCCTAACTTTGTCACATTTGTGGTATGACTTATCTCTCCTTTCTTTAAGAACTGCCTGTATAGATCATGTCCTATAGCAGTACCCATTGTGTGATACTGTGAACTTAATGTAGACATTGCGGCAGCCAGTAGTACAAGCATGAATAGAACAACAAATATCTCTGGCATTGCCATGTTTATGTATTCCGGAATTATTAGATCGACATTGCCGCCAGCAGCTGTAAGTGCTATTACTCCCTTTTCCCTGAAGAAATATACATTAGATAGTGCACCTACTACAAAAGCAACGCCTGTCATCATGACGATGAAGGGTCCACCGACGAGCAATGCCCTGTATAAAGATCGGTCATTTTTAACTGTCATGAACCTTACGACCAGCTGCGGCTGTGCTAGCACTCCTATACCTACTCCCAGGACAAGTGTAGACACAACTGTCCACCATATAGGCGATCCAATGCTGGGCATTGCGGTCCACCCCACCTGTCCTCCTTTTGCGAGGGCTTCAGGGACCAGATATGCCATGTTTGTAAGAGCCTGATGAGCTTCAGTTACACCTCCCAATTTTGTGTATGTCAGGATAAGCAAAATCGCCATACCTATGAACATGAGAACTCCCTGGAAGGCATCTGTGTACATGACAGCTATGATTCCTCCAGTTATAACGTAAGCCGCAGTTATTACAGTAAGGATTAGAAGAGCACTATTATAATTTATACCTAGTGTGGTTTCAACAAATCGTGCTCCTCCTATCAACACTATGCCGGTGTATAATGGCATGAAAACACCTATGATCAAACCAGCATAACCCTGAATGAACCTTGAATCAAAACGTCTTCCAAGAAGTTCAGGGAATGTAACAGCTTTCAGGTTCTTTCCCATTTGTCGGGTTCTTGGACCAAATAGGGCAAAAGCGATGAAGATTCCCACCACTACATTCATAACCGCAAGCCAGAGTAATCTCATCCCCATAGCTCCTGCCGCACCCCCAAAACCTACTATTGCCGATGTGCTGATGAAAGTTGCACCGTATGAAAGTGCAAGAATGTAAGGGTTTGCCTTGCGGCCTGCAACCATGAAATCATCAACAGCTTTGGTATTTTTGTAACCCAACCATCCAAGGTAGAAGATGATCATTAAATATACTAATACTGCTATTCCAAGCAAAGGTGTGCTTACAGCCATTAATTTTCCTCCTCAGGGTCTTTCTCGTTCCAACGTCTCAGGCCATATATTATGCAACCAAGTGCACCACCTATGCAGAGCAAGTATGCCATCCATATTTGCGGGTCATCTATTCCAAACATTTGTCTCTTTATCTCCTTATATTGGTTAATCGTGCTAAAAGGTACCATGCCACGCGTTAGCATGGATTATTAATTAACCTTTCGATTTATAATTAGTCAAAAAGCACAAATCGATTCGAATAGATCACACACAGTGTGGTTCAAAAAAAGAATGTAAGAGGATATTTCCTCTTACTCGCCAAAGCATTTATCGATGTGTTCCTTTGGTGCTGGTTTTGTTAGAAGACTAACAACTATGGCAACAAGCATTGAAAGCGGTGTAGCTACAAGTATGGGGTCAACCAATGTCCAGGTACCTGTAAGCAATGTTGCCTGGCCAAAGATAGCCTGGCTTATCCCCAGTGCTGTTGCTTCTTTTGCATGCACGAAAGTAAGCCATCCAAGGCTGCTGAACGTACCTACCAGAAGGCTTGCAATAGCTCCCTCTTTTGTCATACGTTTCCAGAATATAGCTCCTATGTACATAGGCAGAAATGCAGCAGCTGTTAAACCAAAGAAAATAGCTGTTGCCCTGGCTATGATACCTGCTGGCAAAATATATGCAAGAATGACGCTTATTATAATTGTAACAGCAATGCCTAATTTTGTAATGTTTATTGTCTGTCCTATCTTTCCACGCATTATGTATTCTCTGTATAGGTCATGACCTATAGCTGTACCCATGTTGTGGAACTGTGAACTCAGGGTTGACATGGCAGCTGCAAGAAGGGTGAGCATGAAGAATACAACGAATATTTCAGGCATTGAGCTGTTTATATACTCTGGCATGATTTTGTCAATGTTTCCACCAGCTACATCAAATGCTAACATGCCTTTGGTATTGAAGAAATAAACGTTGGAAAGGGCTCCAACCACATAGGCAACTCCAACCATCATGAAGATAAAAGGTCCGCCTGAGAGTACTGCTCTTTTCAGTGAGGTTGTATTCTTAACAGTCATGAACCTAACAGCCAGCTGGGGCTGGGCAAGCGTTCCTATTCCTACTCCAAGGATAATAGTAGAAACAAGAGTCCACCATATAGGGGAGCCAAAGGTGGGCATTGAGGTCCAACCATTGTGTCCTTGCTGTGCCATGGTTTCAGGTACAAGATATGCAAGATTGGTGAGTGCCTGATGCGCTTCGACTAAACCCCCAAGATTTCTGTAAGTAAGTATCATAAGAATTGCCATACCTACAAACATAAGAGTTCCCTGCATCGCATCTGTATACATCACAGCTAGGAGTCCGCCTGTGATCACATAAGCTGCGGTTATAATTGTAAGCATAAGCACAGATGTATTATAGTCAATACCAAGGGCAGTTTCCATGAATCGAGCCCCGCCGATAAGCACGCCGCTTGTATAAATAGGCATAAATATAGCTATTAAAAGGCCTGAAAAGCCCTGGATAAAGCGGGATTGGAACCTTTTGCCTATGAGTTCAGGAAACGTAACAGCTTTTAAATTTACTCCCATTTTCCTTGTTCTTGAGCCAAATAAAACGAATGCAATGAATATCCCAACAAAGATGTTCAGGAACACAAGCCACAATATTCCCATTCCGAAGGCACCGGCATATCCTCCAAAACCAATTATGGCTGAGGTACTTATGAAAGCGGCTCCATAAGAAAGAGCGAGTACAAAAGGATTTACTTTCCTGCCTCCTACCATGAAATCATCAGTACTCTTAGTATGTTTGTATCCCATCCATCCACAATAGAAAGTAAGCATAAAGTAAATGAGTACAGCAATTCCAAGGACCATAGTACTTGCCATTAGCTTTCCTCCAGAGGGTCTTTGTCGTTCCAGTGCATCAATCCGTATATTATGCAGCCCAGGGCACTTCCTATACTGAGCAAATATGCTATCCATATTTGCGGATCATCGATTCCAAGCATTTCCATATCTCCAATAGTTGTAGTGCTATTTGTTAGCATGGTTCATTCTTTAACCTTTCGAAGATGATCGGAACCTTCTCATCTTACAGTTATAATAATTGAAGTAATATAATGTGATTATGTATTACTATGCAGTTACTTTTTAATACTATAATGTCTTAAAAGGAAAGTGCAACAGCCTAGCCTGGGTGTACAGGCTTTTCATTATTGGGGTGGTTTCACCCCCTCCTATTCTCTTTTTTATCACTTCAGACCTGCACGTATGTACGATACTTTGTCTTTCTCCCATACCTCTACCGTATAACCTGCTTCCAAAAAGAGTGCTTTCCAGTCTTCGGGATATCTTTGTACGTCATGGAAGTGGTCAATAGGTTCTACTGCAAAGACTTCGCCAGTGGGTTTCAAAACCCTTCTTATATCTTTGAGTGCTCTAGGTATATCATCAAGATGATGCAGCATAAAGAAGCAGGTTACCGCATCAAAATATCCATTTTCAAAAGGTGACTCATATGCACTTGCAGCAACGAACTTTGTATTGTTCACATCTTCGACTCTTGCGTTGAACCTGCATTGCTCTATGACACTATCAAGCAGGTCTATACCGTGTACTAAGGCATCTGGATTTGCGCTGGCTATTTTTATTGTGAGAGTTCCAAGGCCACAGCCTACATCAAGTATGTACTTTCCATGCAGCAGTGGAAGAATGTCATTGAAAGCCTTCATTTTTCTGGATTCCATGTTGCTTTGAGGAAATCGTGCCTCTCCAATAAGGTCAAAGGACGTATAAGGTAAAATAGCATATATTGGGGCGTTATTTTCAGCCATTAGCCCTCTTACATAATGCATGCCACCTTCCTTGCGGATGTAACTTACAACAGAAGCTCCCATTCCTGCACAGAACCTTCTGTTCAGTTCTTTTCTGCTTTGAGGAAACTTTATTTTCAGAGGGTCGTGGATTATTATGTAATGTGAGTGTTCCTCTGTGAAAAATATGTCTTCGGTACCAGTGATTTCAATACTGCTTATTGCCTGCTTCCAGAGGGGCAATATCTCCATGTTCTCTTCTGAAGCATGGTTATGAACTTTCCCTATAGATAATAGATCCATGAACATTGGAACTCTGTTTTCGGATAAAAAGTTGTCATATCAAATGGAAAACTGACATACTATGTGTAAGAATATCAGCCATTACAACCTGTAGATTTTCCGATTCTATATCTTCTTGTTTCACGACTTCAGATAGCTTCAACATAACTACTTTAAGTAATATGTATATACGATTGCACCGTGCAACTGTAATAATTCATATTTTGTCGAATAGTTCTCAAGTATTTTTTGGTCAGAATCATTCAGAAAATCATATGGACTACCATGTGCACCTAAAACTATCAGTTTGTTCTTTCCTCTATTTACAGCGAGAGCGTACATATCATTAGAATCATTAGAACCTTTCTCAGTTAATAATACATTTTCAGGTATCTTTGACTTTTCAAAGTAATATTGGAAAAAATTCATCCGGTTTAGAACAATAATTGCAGTTTTTTCATCAGAAATCTTTACAGAATAATCAACAGCTTCTCTCCATTGTTCTTTGTAAGGCTGGTAATATGTTGGAGCCAATATGGTAAAACAAAAAATACAAATAAAAAATATGTAAGCCACTTGTTTGTATCCATGCAATTGTTTTACCAAAGAAACCCATATTGCTATTAAAATATATATAAAAGGAGAGATAATCAATAAGTTTCTTTCTATCAACACTGGTGTATGCTGGGATAGAATGAACGTGAATGTGGGGATGGCTACTACAAAGTAGACTAAGATTGTTATCGGGCTTTTCAACTGTATATTTTTTGAACTATTTACTATCTTACTTATAATTCCACGTGGGTTCAAAATCAGTGGTACAATTAAGAGACTTAAAAAAACTATTCTTTGAGGTAGTTCAAGTGGATACGTTATAAAATACCAGTATCTTGTAAAAAATTGAATGTCAGGTTTTGGTATCCAGAAATTTCCTCCTCCTTTTGTTATCATCGTATCAAATGCTATGGGTATCCAGATAAAATAAGCAACAAATAGAACACATGCAGTCATGAAAGCATTAGATCGTTCATTTTTATAGACTATTGAAACTATGATCCAGTAAGACAATTGGAAGATTACTAATAGTAAACCAAAATAGTGTGTATACATTAATAATATCGAACTTATTAAATAGAGTAGATGGTCTTGAAGTTGTGTCTTTTCTTTTTTTGTCGAAATAATTTTGATGAACAAAAAAGTGGATATTAAAGAAAGTAGTATCAACAAAATATATGATCGTGCTTCTTGTGAATAGTATATTCCTGGATATGTGAAGGACATTAGGATTGTAGCTGAAGTTGCAATGTATTTTGAAAAAAATTGTTTTGAGTAGTAATACATGTATATTAATGATACTGATCCTATTAAAGCACTAAAGCAACGTACTACAAACACGGAATTACCAAAAAGGCGTATCCAATATAGCATTAGTAAATAATGAAAGGGTGGGTGAACATCACCAAGCAAAAAAGTATAGAGCTCGGTAGCTCCACTTGAAGCATTAACAACAGTATATAACTCATCTAGCCACAGACTTTGAATTTCTAATCCATAAAACCTTATAAATATTCCAAAAACAAGTGATAATACCAGGTATAATCTGTAATCCTTGATCAAACTGAATGTTAAATTATATTTGAATTTCATATTTGAGCAACCTTATCAAAATTGCAAACTTCTTTAATAACATATCAACTTTTTGAGAACTCACATATTCAGCTTTTAAGTAAATTATATTATGTTTGTGGAAAACCAAGTACTTTCCTTCTTAGCTTAATCTAGATATAGTGTTATAGTTTATTTTTTAATTGCTGTGTGACCCAAATCAATGAGCTAAGCCGTCCATATTGATTTAGATACACTTTGGGCACATTACTTCAATAACTATAATTATCATTCAGATGCTAATAACAATTGTTTCACTAATAATTCCAGTTATAAAAAAAGAATAGTGGCAACTTAGATTCATTGGACGGGAATGGTTACATGGTCTTCATAACAGTGGATAAGAATAAATGCACAGGTTGTGGTTCATGTGTCGAAGCGTGCAGAAATCGTGTATTGGTTGTAGAGAATGGGTTATGTCGAGCTGTAAAAGTAGAAAATTGTAAACGTTGTATGTCTTGTGTTTCAATGTGCCGTTTCGATGCCATAAAGGTCTTTGTTTAAAAATCTTCAGGATGCAAAAAAGGGTGGCATTTGAAATCACTTGATATTACAGCTCAATGATCTCAAAATCAAGGCTTTCCATGTCAAGCAGGGCCACAGTCCTGCGACCCGTGAGCAAGCCTGTCGTTTCTCCGGGGTTGATGATGGGAGCTCCGTAATCTGTCACCACTCCTGCATCATGAGTATGGCCTCTTACAATAACATCGAACATACCAGAAGCTGCTATGGCTTTTACCTGTTCTTCATAGATGCCATGCAGGAGGGCGATTCTTCTTCCTTCCAGTTGAATATCTCCAAAGTCTCTGCAACATTGTGCTCCAAAGTCTTCAAACCACTCTTTAAGCAATAATCTGTCACCGTCGTTGTTACCAAAGACAAAGTACAGTTTTGCATCCAGCTCTTTAAAGGCCCGTGCCGTAAAGGGTGATACAATATCTCCTGCATGTAAAACGGCTGTTACTCCTTTTTTGTTGAAGAATTCCACTGCCTGTTCTATAGCTTCAAGATTGTCATGCGAGTCCGCCATGAT
>MVQW01000222.1 GCA_002067265.1 Methanomethylovorans sp. PtaU1.Bin073
CCATTCTTGAACCATGACACTTTGTTAATTTCATCGCCTTCCTGGTACCAGGCAGTTTCCGAGATGTACCATACGTTATCCTGAACATTCACATCTGAGAGGTCCCAAGGCTCATATTTCAGATTAGCCTTGTTATTTTTAATACTCCATGAGGTATACATCTCACTATTCTGTTCTGTTTCCATGAGTATCCAATTCTTTGTCTCACTTTGTGGATCCACAAAACCTTGCTGTAGGATAGGACCCCTTGTATCTTCACCAGTTGTCACTTTTTTCCTTTTCACGACAAGACTTGAATTTATCGGGAAGTCTTCCTTTGATTTAAGCAAAGAAAAACCATTAGGGTGTTTCACAGGTACTATAAGGTTACATGCACCTGAACTGAATCCAACTTGACCGCCTCCGTTGGTATTGGATTCCCATGTACTGTATTCAAGACGTGAATTGCTGAAATCGTCAAAAAGTTCAAAGGTAGAAGCACCATCACTCACATCTTCTGCTAGAGGATTGCCATAATACATCTTAATTTCTGACTGTCCATTAGCTTTTATAGATGGAACTTTGACCCACACAGATGCCGTTGCAGCAGCCTGGTCCCAGCCCTCTATCCAGTAACTAAGCTGTTTTCCTCCAGATTCGAACCTTATATCTTTTCCCTGAGAATCAGCTTCTGAAAAGTTGAAATTCGAACTGTCAAGTAAGATCTTTACCTGATAGCCGGAAAGATCTTTACCTGAGTTCTCTTGAACATACAGAGTAGAACTGTAATTCCATTCTCCTCCGCCAGCTCCAGTCAATGCACTGGCAAATCCGGTCATCAGCAGAAGCACAGCAAACAGATATGATAGTTTTACGAGTGATCTTGTCAACATTTAATCACCTTTCTGAACATTGATTTCTAAGCATAAAAGATAAGGGCAAGGAACTAAGATGATTTTGCAGTTCCCAATTATTAACAAGTTCATTACTTGTTAAATAGATTGCTTTTATTACCATATTTTCTTGATATATTAATATTCGAAAAATAAACTTTAATAGCATGTATAGCAAAATTACATGAAAATAGCCAATATTCACCTATAGGCTAGATAAACTATATAAATGAATTAAAAAACAAAAGAAAATGAACCTGTGTTTGCTCATGCATCACAGTTTATTATTCACACTGTTGTAATTGCATAAACTGAATGAATTCAGGGATTTACATTTAATTTCATATTGAAAGTATTCTCATTTCCTGTGATATTTTCCCATGGTCTTTTGTAAATTCCTGAAACATTATACTGGCCTGCATTACTGGCTTGTATAGTCCATTCGTGAACACCGCCAGCTCCTACAACTCCTGCCTGTGCTGATGAAATATACTCATCCTTTACTACTTTCAGACCATCTGTAAAGCTCATGTTCCAAGAATACCCTGTCGTAGGGTTCTCTTCCAATCTAACAGTAACAAGTTCTCCAATCTTCAAATTTGATGAAGTTCCATTCTGCTCCTCGGTGAATACTTTAGCCACTGTACCATCTTCTGAGACTTTCTGCACTACTACGTCCAAAGTCTTTGAGGCCAAAGTCAATGGGTAGTTCTGGGTTGTAATGTAATCAGCCTGTGAAACATTTCCATCACCATCTACATCTATATGCACAGACAGTGAATAGGTCTTTCCTTCTTCCAATTTACTTGTTGAAAGTGCATACTGGAATGTATTACTTGTACCGTTAACAGACAGACCTGATATAATCTGCTCTTCCACAACTATAGAGGGAGAATCTGCAATGCTTACATCTTCAATTGTCACATAAGCTGTTGCATTTGAAAATGAAACATTTTGTTCGTCAAATGATATATTACCTTTAAGCACGTCCTGTGCCGGAGAGGTCGTGCACCCTGATGAGGCCATAATGAAAAATATGGCCAACATTACCGGAATACAATTTATTAGCGATCGATTATTTGCTGTCATGATACCACTTTGGTTATAAAGATTGACTCATACCTATAAATCACTTGTTTAAGCTACGAATAATTTTGAAGTCATGTGCCATTGATTTTATAGACCTTTTTTTCTTTGTTATGAATATATTTAAATCAAAAGTATGTCAATCATTAAAAGGTGAAATGGAATGAGCATTCTTGTACTTGTAAGACATGGCGAATCACGTTGGAACCTGGAAAACAGATTTGCAGGCTGGGTCGATGTTCCTTTGAGTGAAAAGGGCATAAGGGAAGCAATTAACTGTGCAAAATATCTGGAATCTTTTGAATTTGATGTGGCTTTTACATCCAAGCTCACAAGAGCACAAACTACATTGTTCCTTATATTGTCGTGTCAGAAAAAGACAGGCATATTTCTGCATGATGACTTGAAAAGAGACAATTGGTCCCATCATCCCATGCGCTTTGATGATACTGAAATGCCCATATATTCCAGCGAGGCTTTGAATGAACGGTATTATGGAAAACTTCAGGGACAGAACAAACAACAAGCCCGTGAAGTTTACGGAGAGGAGCAGGTCTTTATCTGGAGAAGAAGCTTCGATGTTGCACCACCAGATGGAGAAAGTCTTAAAGATACGTATGAAAGGACAATACCCTATTTCAAGAACAACATAATACCCTTCCTTGAAAAAGATAAAAATGTGATCGTTGTAGCCCATGGGAACAGTTTGCGCTCAGTGATAAAATACATAGAAGGCATATCAGACGAGGATATCCCTAAGTTTGAATTAAGTACTGGAGATCCGGTTATATACGATTACAAAATGGGTAAATTCAACAAAAGAAAAAAATGAGGCTTTATACCTCTCAGCTTATTCATAAGGAGATATTTCATCAGGCATCGGTGTGCTGTGCAATACACATTCATTCCCATGTTCGATGAGCTCTTTTATGGCTGCCTTGAGCAACGATGGATATACAAGTCCTACTGATTCCTTGATAGCTTTACCTTTACAAAAGAACTTGAATGTAGGAGCTGACCTGACACCATATCTCATAGCTGTTATGGAACTATCCAGACCATTCATCATAATAAAAGTGCAGGAATCTTTGAACTGGGCTGCATATTCCCTGAAATATGGTTCTATCTGTTTGCAGTGTGGGCAAGCTGGCAGATAGAACATAAC
>MVQW01000223.1 GCA_002067265.1 Methanomethylovorans sp. PtaU1.Bin073
ATATCGCGTGGATAGCAGTAGGTCTTTGTGGGATTCCAATCTTGAAGGAAGCGATTACAGAGCTTGTTACAAAATTTGATATAAAGGCAGATTTATTGGTTTCCTTGGCTTTGGTTGCTTCTGTATGGATAGGAGAAATCTTTGCTGCCGGAGAGATTGCAGTTATCATGACTATTGGTTCTCTTCTGGAGGAAAGAACTGTAGCAAAAGCCAGGGCAAGAATTGAAAGTCTTGTTGATATGACACCTCAACAAGCCCGTGTTGTTCATCAGAAAGGGGAAGAAACAATTCCGGTTGAACAGGTGAGGCTAGGGGACACAGTTCGTGTTCTTGCAGGAGAGAACATTCCAGTAGATGGAATTATTGTAACTGGCCAAACTTACATTGATCAATCAATGATCACGGGAGAATCTTTACCAGTTGAAAAAAGTGTTAAAGATGAAGTTTTTGCTGGTACGATAAATCAGTTTGGCATATTTGATATGACAGTGACAAAAGTAAGTGAAGACAGCTCATTGCAAAGAATGATCCAGCTTGTAAGCTCTAGCGATGCCGGAAAGGCAAAGATTGTAAGGATAGCTGATCGCTGGGCTACTTGGATAGTTATGATTGCATTGTCATCCGCAGCTTTAACATGGTTTCTTACTGGAGAG
Organism: Methanomethylovorans sp. PtaU1.Bin073; assembly: GCA_002067265.1. The sequence continues at coordinate 654 of MVQW01000223.1, forward strand.
ATAGTTCGTGCTGTTACAATTCTTGTTGTGTTTTGTCCTTGTGCATTAGTGCTTGCCACTCCTACTGCGATTATGGCAGGGATAGGTAATGCTACAAAATACGGAATACTGGTTCGTGAAGGCGATGCTTTAGAACGTCTAGCAAAAGTGCCACGATTTGCCTTTGATAAAACAGGTACGTTAACACATGGTAAGCCAACGGTAATAAAAACAGAAAGCTTTGATCCTTCGATCTCATCGGAGGAGTTGCTAGTATGGACAGCTTCCGCAGAGCTTCGTTCTGAACATCCGTTAGGAAAAGCTGTTGTAACACATATCAAATCCGTTTCTTCCAAGTCTCTACCGGAACCTTCCGCATTCCAACTCATTGCTGGAAGAGGAGTATCCGCACATGTCAATGGCAAAAATATCCTTGCTGGAAATGAACAATTATTAAATGAAAATTCTATTGCTATACCTGATGAGATGAAAAAAGACATAGACAAATACAAAAGCAAGGGCTGTACTGTAATCTATATTGCAATCGACAATTACGCTAGAGGAATTATTGTTTTATCAGATACCTTGCGTGAAGATTCGCCTAAGGCCATACAGCAGATCCATGAACTAGGAGTAAAAAGTAGCCTTCTGACTGGCGATAATCAATATGCAGCATGTTACATAGCAAACATTGCAGGTATTACGGATGTACATGCCAATTGTATGCCTGAAGATAAAATGGAGGCAATTAAACAATATCAAGAAAAAGAAGAACTTGTATGCATGATCGGAGATGGTGTAAACGATTCCCTTGCAATAAAAACTGCCCATGTGGGAATTGCAATGGGAGGTATTGGCAGTGACATTGCTATTCAGTCATCTGATATTGTATTTGTTGGCGAGGATCTTCGGAATCTTCCGCATCTGCTTCGCTTATCACGTAAAGTTATGACTACCATTAAATTGAATATTATATTTTCGATGATGCTAAACTTTACAGCTCTTTTTCTGGCAATGACAGGTGTATTGAATCCTGTTGCAGGTGCTCTGGTACATAATGCAGGTTCTGTTTTAGTTATTGTGAACTCTGCGTTTTTATTGAATTGGAACTGATCATTCCCACCAACTAAATTCTCATTTTTCTTTTTATAATAGGTGAGTCTTCACCTTTCCCTTACATGAGCATTCAAAGTAAATGGCTTATCACCTTTTGCATTCTGTTCCAGATAATGGAGAGTACCCTTAGAGAATCCCATATTTGTTCATTCCATATAGTAAATTCAGGCAATCGCGATAAAAACAGTAAATGAAATGTCTCTAAATAATTAAATTCTTGCCAATGGCACAGAATCTTTCGAGTAATATTCAAAGAGTTCTTTTCCCCAATCAAGTGCACTTTGGCTGGAACTTAGCATATACTTATAATCGTAGTTTCCTTCACTAGTCAGCAAGCGCATGAGTAAGTAGTATTCGTTATATGCAAAAGATACAAAGTCTATCTCTTTTGGGTAAACAAACAAATTGAACAATTTACTTTTAATGATTTCCATATATTCAGCTTGGTATTGATTTCTGATTATGTCAAACACATTTGGGGTAACTATTACATTTATTCTTACATTTCCATGAAGCATCTCTGTAAACATGTTGATGAAATTTGGGTGGAAAAATGCACTGACTGCATAAAAATTATCGCAATTCTTCGAAGTCTCTTGGAATTTATCATCTGTTCCATATATCTCTGAAGGTCGAGCATATATACTCTGGGTATATGGATTTATTATCTGGCATTTCTTAAGTTCCAGTAGTCTTTTAAAAAGATAAGGCGGAATAAAATCAAGTTTATGAGTTCCCCAGTAATCGATATCTGCATCTAAAACCTCAATCTTTTGTAATAAAGGAACCATCTCATCAACTAGTAGTTTGCCGATAGCCGTCGATTCGTAGGTGTCTTCGTAATGAGAAATAAGATGATGTTTTTCCAAGAGCTTTATCTGTGGAAGTAATTTATTTCGTGTTGTTTTCAGAGATGCTAGGAGATTTTCCGTTTCTTTTGGTTCTTCCTGCAGCAATAGAAGAACATCCTTTCTCTGATCGGAAGCAAATAACACGTCAATCAGTGCTTTTCTCATTTAACGCTCCTCCTGTCAAAAGCATACTGCTAATGGATCAAAACTTAATATTGAGCATGTAACCACCAACGGTTTACTAAATTCCAGTAGTCAGTTCCTATATATCTACATTTTTGGAAACGTTCAATAATGATAGATTCATATTTTAATCTGGGGTGATTTAATGGAGAGTGAAAAGAGTCCCAAGAAAGAAATTTTTCCTACGATCCCGTTGATAATATTGGTTACTGGTATATTGTGGTTGATAAATGAGTTGAAAATATTCACAATCGATATTCCCTGGTTTCCCATAGTCTTAATAATAGTTGGAGTTGCAGGGCTTATTGAATTTTATAAAAGGAAGTAAAGGTCTAGCTTTGTACAAGTCTCTTTTGATTCA
>MVQW01000224.1 GCA_002067265.1 Methanomethylovorans sp. PtaU1.Bin073
AAAAGTCATTCTGTAGCTTGCCATAGAACAACATCTTCTCTCTATTTCATGTGTCACTAGATTAAAATTACTACTATCTATTGTTATAAAACAGCAATTTATTAATACTAACATTATTATTGACTTAAATCTATGCTTACTTAGTATGATTAAATTGCCAAAATTACATAACTTAATGGCAGGATATAGAGGAGTATGAAAAAAAATCTTAAATTGCCTTTCCTACTACTGATATTAATAGCAGCTACAGTAGCAGGTTCACTTTGTATAGAACAGGATACACAGGAACAGAATAATGTTAGTTCCGGGGGTCACCTTAATTGTGCACTTACTGCCGGACCTTCGGATACCCTTGATCCTGCAAGTGGATGGGTGGGCTGGTATATGCGTGAAGTGGGTATCTATGAGACACTCTTCAGTTATGACGAGAACATGGTACTTCAGCCAGAACTTGCCAGCGGGTATGAAAAAGTATCAGATACTGAATGGAAAATAACTCTTAGAGAAGGGGTCAAATTCCATGATGGTACAACAATGGATGCTGATGCTGTTGTGTACTCGCTTAACAGGGTACTGAACTCAGATAATACTCGAAAGAGCGAGTATGATTTCATCGACTCTATTACAAGCACTTCAGCAAATTCCATTACAATAAAAACAAAATACCCATATTCTCCAACAATTGCAAGTCTGACGGACCCAATTATGTCTATTGTCAGCCCCAGTGCTCAGGATCTCAATAATACACCAGTGGGAACAGGGCCGTTCAGATTAAAGAGCTTCACAAAGGATGTAAGCCTCAGTCTTGAGAAATTTGATGATTATTGGAATGGTGTGCCTAAACTTGACAGTATTGATGTCTATATTATACCAGATGGAATGACACGATTGTTCAAGCTTGAAAGTGGAGAAGTAGATCTTAGTGTAGAGATACCTCAATCAGAGATCGAAAGTCTGCAGAGTAATGGAGACTTCAAAGTATACACAAATGAAACTGTCAGAACATATTTCTTCTATGTAAATATGAAAAAAGATCCGTTAAGCGATGTTAATTTCAGGCAGGCTTTGAATTATGCCCTGGGCCGTCAGGAAATAGTTGATGTTGCGCTGGAGGGAGTTGGAGGAACACCTGCAAAAAGTGTACTACCTTCTGCATCTTCATGGTCCATCAATGATGAATTGGAAGTTATTCAAAGGAATGAAACAAAAGCAAAAGAGTTACTGGAAAAAGCAGGTCTTAAGGATACCAATAATGATGGCTGGCTAGAATACAATGGCAATGACTTTGAACTTAGCATTGTGACATACACCACCCGTCCGCAGCTGAAGCCATCGGCCGAGGTCATTGAAACACAATTCGAATCCATCGGGTTGAAGACAAGCGTGACTACTATGGAAGGCAGTGCAATTGAAGCGGATATGGCTAATGGAAACTATGATCTTGCACTCTATGCATGGGGAGTAGCTCCCACCGGCGATCCGGACTATTTCTTCCGTAAGCACTTCGAATCAAACGGGACGGAGGCGCAGAATACAGGATACTCGAATGCACAGGTAGATGAATGGATTACTGCTGCAAGACAAACATCTGATGAGAATCTTCGGAAAGAGTATTACAACAGTGTCCAGAGGCAGATCCTTGCAGATTGTCCAGAGATTTTTATTTTCTACCAGAATTCCATAGATGGAGCAAGTGTTAATGTTGGAGGTTACAAGCAATACCCCAACGAGATAACTATCCTTACAAAGGATTTGTACCTCAAATAAAAAAGGTCCCGCATTTGTCGGGACTTCCTTTTTTTTATAAAAGGAGGTGTTCAGAATAGACACTAAGCAAGTCATTCATAATTATTGGAATTCGCGCAGCGAGAATTATACCAATGGGATAATTGACCATTCGGAAGAGGAAAGAAATTCCTGGAAGAATATGCTTTCTGGAGCAATAGGCAGTGGAAAAAAGAAGAAAGTCTTGGACGTAGGGACTGGCCCGGGATTTCTTGCACTGATATGTGCAGAAATGGGATGTGAGGTCACAGCGGTTGACATTTCTGAGAACATGCTTAAAAAAGCAAAGGAGAATGCTCAGATGAAGTCTTTATCCATAGATTTCAGGCAGGGGGATGCAGAGAACCTTCAGTTACCTGATAATCATTTTGACGTTGTGATGAACAAATGCCTTCTCTGGACGCTGCCTGATCCTGCAAAAGCAATCATGGAATGGAAAAGAGTGCTCAAAGATGGTGGCAGTATCATTGCCATAGATGGTGATTGGTTTGATAAAGGCCTTGTAAGCAGGACAATAAGAACTGCATCAGATCTTGTACGAATATTTCAAGGGAATAAGTACCCATACTATTTTTGGAAACATTATGGTTCAATGAAAAAGGATCTCCCATTGTACAGCCTGAAACCAGAGCAGGTGACTAGATACTTCAAAGAGGCAGGATTTGTCGATATATCCATAGAGAGAATGGATGATCTTTGCAGTTCTGCAAGAAGCAAGGGAAAACTGCTGGACAAGCTAGATTATTCTAACCCTATTTACTTTATCAAAGCCAGGAAACCATAAAACATAGATAACAGGAAATTCAAGCAGGTGAGAGCGAATGGATACAAAGGAAGTCATACAGAATTACTGGGATTATCGCAGTGACAGCTATACCAAGAGTGTGATCGATCAGACAGAAGAAGAAAGAAGATCATGGATGGAAATGATATCAGGAACAATCGAAGGAAAGAATAATCTGAAAATACTTGACGTTGGGACAGGACCTGGTTTTCTTGCACTTATGTGTGCAGAAATGGGAAATGAAGTTACAGCAGTCGATCTGTCTGAAAACATGATCCTAAAGGCAAAAGAAAATGCAAAAATGCGTGGTGTTCTAATAGATTTCATGCAGGGGGACGCTGAGAAACTACAGTTTCCGGATAACCATTTTGACGTTGTGATGAACAAATACCTGTTATGGACTTTGCCTGATCCAACAAAAGCACTTATGGAATGGAAAAGGGTCCTCAAAGAAGATGGCATGATTATTGCTATAGACGGTGACTGGCATAGTGATGGAGTTATAAGCAATCCAAAGAGTGCTATATCCGACACAACTACGAAAGAAGAAGATTATCTACAGGTTTTCAAAAAGCACTATGATCCTCTAAAAAAAGATCTTCCGTTATTCAGTCTGAAAGCAGACCGGCTGATCGACTACTTCAAAGAGGCAGGGTTTGAAGATGTATTCATTGAGGAAATAGAAAAATTCTACAACTCTTCAGAGAAAAAAGAAAAGCTCCTGGGTAAAGTTAACTCATCAACTCCTGTCTATATTATCAAAGCCCGCAAACAGTAAAGTCCCGAGAACACGGAACAAAGGGGAGTTTCATAAGTGATCGAGTTTGTGGTCAGAAGGATTTTACTCCTGATACCTGTCCTTATCCTGATATCTGCTATCAGCTTTGGGATCATCTACCTAACCCCTGGGGATATTGCAAAGAATGCTTTGATGAGTCCTTCAGGCGGAGCTGATGAGAAATCAGTCGAAGAGTTCAGAATAAAACAGGGGTTAGATAAACCAATCCATATTCAGTATCTCAGATGGATCGGTAACGTTGTCCAGGGTGATCTTGGTTATTCTTATATGACCAATGAAGGTGTATCAGATGCCATTGTCAGAACTTTCAAAGCCACACTCCAGCTTGCAGTTGTGAGCATGTTGATATCCGTAATCATTGCCATTCCTGCCGGGATCATTTCTGCCCTAAAGCATGGCACTATAGTCGATGACTTATTCAGGCTCTCTGCACTTTTCGGTGTATCCATGCCGAATTTCTGGCAGGGATACATTATGATAATTGTTTTTTCATTGTTTCTTAAAGTGCTGCCCTCTTCCGGATATGGTGATGGCAGTCTTTCACATATAATACTGCCTGCCATCACTCTGGGAACAGGATACGCAGCAGTTACAATGCGGCTTATGAGGGCTAGCATGCTGGATGTGCTCCAGCAGGATTACATCAGGGCTGCAAGAGCAAAAGGTGTGCCTGAACACATTGTAATTTCCAGGCATGCCCTTAAGAACTCCCTTATTCCCGTGGTTACCGTTGCAGGGCTTAATTTCGGCTATCTTCTGAATGGGTCTGTGATAGTAGAAACAATATTTGCCTGGCCCGGCTTGGGAAATCTCATCGTGGAATCTATCCTGAACAAGGATTTTCCCATGATACAGGGATGTATACTCGTTATTGCAGTTATTTTTGTGTTGATCAATTTTGCAGTTGATATTTCATATGCATACCTGAACCCGAGGATCAGATATGAAACCCATAATTAAAAAACAAAGTGCTGGAGTAATAATTAGTGTATTTATACTTGGAGTTTTTCTTTTGATGGCTCTCTTTGCCAGCTTTATCGCACCACACAATCCCGAAGAGGCAAATCTGAAAGATCGACTCCAAGAGCCTTCATGGAAATATCCTTTTGGAACAGATCATCTAGGGCGTTGTATCCTGAGCCGCATCATATTTGGTGCGAGAATTTCGCTATCTGTAGGTCTTCTGGTAGTTTCCACATCCCTTATATTTGGGACGGCTGTAGGTACAATTTCCGGATATTACGGGGGAATGCTGGACGAGCTCATTATGAGGATTGTAGATACTTTTCTTGCATTTCCGGGACTTCTCTTGGCTCTTGGAATATCAGGACTGTTTGGTGCAGGATTTACAAACATGGTTCTAGCCCTTATAATAGTGGAATGGACAAGCTACGCACGGCTTGCCAGAAGTTCTGTTATAGATATAAAAGAGCATGATTATGTCACAGCTTCCAGAGGACTTGGAGCAAAAGACTCACACATAATAATCCATCACAT